>NZ_JBEGHD010000019.1:0-52188 GCF_049334165.1 Halocola ammonii | reverse complement strand
GACTCATACTCCCAATCAAGTTCACCATCAACATCTAATTTGAAAATATGATGATAGTTGGGTTCTTCACCCGACACGCCAATTTTAGCAATGGCAATCACCCCTCCGTCATCGGTGGGGATGTTTACCCGGCAGTAGTCGGGGTCCTGGTCTGTTACGTACTCGTATTCCCAAATGATTTCACCTGTTTGTGCTATTTTTCTGATAATGAAGTCTCCTTGAGTAATCGCTTGACTAAAATTTGCCAATAGAAACATATTACCACTAGAGGAGGGTGTCACTTTAAGCGTGGAGTAAAAGCTATATTCTGGATCAGGATTAGGTGAATAGTAGCGAAGCAAGTTTAATGTGTCACCCTCAAGATTAAATTTAGCAATATAGGCTTTTGTGGGATAGCCTAGTTCCCCAGATACTCCACTATGGATTAGTACAGTATCATTGTAGAAAAACAAATCTGGGTTTTGAGAAGAAAAGTATTCCGATCCACCGGATCCATGAACCTCTTGAAACAACAGATTTCCTTCGTAATCAAATTTGGCAAAAATCATTGGGCGATTATTGGAGATGGAGTCTCCCAGGAATCCGGTACTGACATAGCCATTCTCCACTTCGATCACGCTCATGAGAAGTGTATTTGGAAAACCACTGTCAAATCGGACGTTGAATCGCTCCTGTTGCTGCGCAGTGACAGAGAGAAAAAGAAAAAGGAAGCCCAGGATGAGAAAGAAATTGTTTTTGATATGGGTTTGATCAAGTAGCAAATCTTCGGTTCAAAATGATTGATGTTTAAGATTAGCTAAAGTTACACTGAAATTTAGTGATCTACAAAAGCGATTAATAGCACCATTCCCCCATTATTTCTACCTTTGCTGACCTAAAATTTTGAGGGTGGAAATGTCATCAGTTTTTAACCCTGAACGTTTGTCAACCAACAGCAA
Organism: Halocola ammonii; assembly: GCF_049334165.1. Classification (NCBI taxonomy): domain Bacteria; kingdom Pseudomonadati; phylum Bacteroidota; class Flavobacteriia; order Flavobacteriales; family Halocolacceae; genus Halocola; species Halocola ammonii. The sequence goes on along the minus strand of NZ_JBEGHD010000019.1, from coordinate 51,250 downwards.
ATGAAGATTTCATACAACTGGCTCAAGCAATACATTGATACCGATCTCTCGCCTGAGAAGATCGCTGAAATCCTTACCGCCACCGGACTGGAAGTAGAGGGAGTGGAGAAAATTGAATCCGTGAAGGGCGGTCTGCGCGGCCTCGTGATCGGTGAAGTGCTCGAAAAGTGGAGCCACCCAAATGCCGACCGACTGAACGTCACAAAAGTGAATGTTGGAGGCGGAGATCCACTACAGATTGTCTGTGGAGCGCCCAATGTAGATGCGGGACAAAAAGTAGTTGTAGCCACCATCGGTGCTGAAATCCACCCGACTGAAGGCGATCCGTTCAAAATCAAGAAGGGCAAAATTCGCGGTGAAGAATCGTGGGGAATGATCTGTGCTGAAGACGAAATCGGACTGGGAGAAAGTCACGATGGAATTATGGTGCTCGACCCGGAGGCCAAACCCGGAACTGCTGCCAGTGAATTTTTTCAGGTGGAAGACGATTATCAAATTGAAATAGGCCTCACGCCAAACCGCGCTGACGGATTTAGTCACATTGGTGTGGCGCGCGACCTGAAGGCTGCGCTCAAAAACATGCGCGGCATCGAAGGCAACCCCAACGCAGAAGTGAAATGGCCGGATGTGGACAGTTTCTCTATCGATGGCGATTTGCTGCCCATCAATGTTGAGGTTGAAAACAAAGAAGCTGCTCCTCGCTATGCCGGAGTCACCATCCGCGATGTGAAGGTCGAAGCTTCTCCCGACTGGTTGCAGAACAGATTGCGCTCCATCGGACTTTCACCGATAAACAACGTGGTTGACGTGACCAACTTTGTACTCCACGAGCTCGGTCAGCCGTTGCACGCGTTCGATTACGCTGCTATAAAAGGCGAAAAAGTGATCGTGAAAACGCTGGCTGATAAAACTAAATTCACAACACTGGACGAGGAAGAGAGAGAACTCTCCGACCAGGACCTGATGATTTGCAATGCCGAAGGCGGAATGTGTATTGCCGGAGTTTTTGGCGGAATCAATTCGGGAGTTACCGAAGACACAAAGAATATTTTCCTCGAAAGTGCGCTGTTCGATCCTGTTTACATCAGGAAAACAGCAAAACGCCACGGACTCAGCACCGATGCTTCTTTCCGATTCGAAAGAGGAGTGGATCCTGAAATCACCATTTACGCACTGAAGCGCGCTGCAAACCTGATCTGCGATATTGCCGGTGGTAAGGTCGCTTCCGACATCATCGACATTCAGTCGCAGCCGGCTGCAGCTTTCGAAGTGGTGGTGAACCCCGATCGCATACGCAAACTCATCGGGAAAGAAATTGAGGATGAAACCATGGAGCAGATTCTTGCTGATCTCGACATCGTGATCGAAGATCGTGCTCCCGACCAGTGGAAACTCGCAGTGCCGCCCTACCGCGTGGATGTGAAGCGCGAAGCCGATGTGGTGGAAGAGATTTTGAGAATCTACGGATTCAACAATGTGGAGATTCCGCAGTACATGAGAACCTCGCTGTCGTACGCTCCCAAGCCGGACCCCGAAAAAATCACCGATCGCGTTGCAGACTTTTTGACTTCGCGCGGATTTGTAGAGGCGATGTCGAATTCGCTCACAAAATCGTCTTATGCCGAAGAGCTCAATGCCGGAGGGATCACTCCCGAAAAGGCCGTGAAGATTCTAAATCCACTGAGCCAGGATCTCGGTGTGATGCGCCAGTCGATGGTTTTTCAACTTTTGGAAGCCGTGGAGCTCAACCAGAATTTCCGCAACGCGGATTTGAAGATGTACGAGTTTGGAAGAATTTACCAGAAGAAAGGTGATCGCAAGTATTCCGAATCTCAGCGTTTGGCTCTGGTGATGACGGGAAAAAAATATCCCGAAAGCTGGAACAATCCGGATGAGGACTTGCAGTTTGCCGATCTGAAAGGATCTGTCGACAGACTTTTCGATCGACTTGGTTTTTCCAAAGCACTTCAAACTTCGGGAGCCGATTTGCCATTTCTCGAAGATGGCTTGCAGTACTCGATTCACAAAAAACCACTTGCGCAGCTCGGCTGGGTAAATGGCGAATGGATGAAAAAATTCTCACTGAAAAACCCGGTTTTCTACGCAGAAATCGACTGGGATGTGGTGATCGAAAAATCGGTGATCAACAAAGTGAAAGCAAGTGTGCTGCCGCGCTACCAGGAAGTTCGAAGAGACCTGTCGCTCCTGCTCGACAAAGCGGTGAGCTTCCAAAACATCGTGGACATTGCCGGCAAGCAGGAGAAAAAGCTCCTTCGTGATGTCAACCTTTTCGATGTTTATGAAGGGAAGAATCTCGAAGAAGGAAAGAAATCTTACGCGGTGAGCTTCATTCTGCGAGACGATGAAAAAACGCTCAAAGACAAGCAGATCGACAAGGTGATGCAAAAAATCACCGATGCATTGCAAAAGCAATTGGGGGCCAGCCTGAGATAGGATGAAGAGATTTTCCATCGGATACGCGTTTCTGAAAGTGCTGGTGGGAGCCGGTGCCAGAGTTTTTTATAAAAACTACGTGATCGTTGGGCACAAAAATTTCCCGAAAGGAGAAACGCCCGTTGTGCTCGCTGCCAATCACCAGAATGCGCTGATGGATGCTATCGTTTGCTGTGTCACTGCTCCGAAGCAATTGAGCTTTCTCACCCGAGCCGACATTTTTCAAAATCCTACAGCTTATCGTCTCCTGACTCATTTGAACATGCTCCCAATCTACCGTCAAAAAGACAAGGTCGATCAGGTGGCGCTCAACGAGGTGATTTTTCAGGAATGCTTTAAGCGTTTGCGATCTGGAGGAGCCATTTCACTTTTCCCCGAGGGAAACCACAACAACAAAAAATTTTTGCGTCCGATGCGAAAAGGTCTCGCCCGCGTGGCTTTTGGAGCAGAAGAAAGCGGAAACTTCAACCTCGACCTGCAGGTGATTCCTGTGGGCATAGACTTCAGTGAGTACACCACGTTCAGAGCAGATTTGCTCGTCATTTATGGCAAACCCATTTCCATGAAGCCCTTTGTGGAACTCTACAAAAGTGAGCCAGCCCGCGCCTACACCGAACTGATGAAGGAGGTGAAGGAGAGAATTGGTGAGCAAATGGTGAACATCACCGACAAAGAAAACTACAGTCTGGTGAGAAAACTCGAACCACTGGCAATGTCGGGTGCTATTGGTGATGCCCGGCCCAGGGGATACTTCGAACGATGGAAGTTGCTAAAAAAGTTTACCGATGGTTGGAGTAAAAATGCTTCGGGACGAGGGGAGAAAGTGGCAGTGCTGAAAGAGGTTTTTTCGAAATATGAGTCTGCCCTGGGCAAAATGGGGCTCAGTGTAAAAGATGCCGAAACCAAGACTCCCGGAGCGGCTGCAGAAGCGGGTCTTTATTTGATTTTAGTGTTACTCTTTCCTTTGTTTGCATTAGGTGCACTGCTCAACGCGGTTCCGGCTTTGCTGGTCGACTGGGTAGTGAAAACTAAAATCCGCGATCCGCATTTTAAAAGTTCCATCATGCTCGCCCTCGGAGTGTTTGTTTTCCCCATCTGGTGGATAATACTTTCGGTAGTTTTACTGTTGATTACTTCATGGTGGTGGAGTGCTGGTGCGTTTTTGATATTCGCTGGTTTAAGTGGTATTTTTGCGGTGAACTGGATAGAAAGTTGGCGCTTTCTCCGCATCGCAAACCGCAAACGAAAACTGAGGAAATCAGCATCTGAAAACGAGCGTATTGCAAATTTGCGTACTGAACTAATTGACCAGGCAAAAGAGATAACCCGATAAGCTTCGACTGATGTACAAGAGAATAAATGGCATTCAACATGTTGGTGTGGCCGTGAAGGACATGGACGCTTCGCTAAAGTTTTACCGCAAGTTTTTTGGCCTCGACATTCCCTTTTTCGATGATGAAGCAGAAGCTCCGCTGATGCGTTATTACACCAAAAACGAAACGATTACCAAGCGCGCCTCGATGGTGATGAACCTGCAGGGCGGCTGTGCCATGGAGGTGATTCGAGCGACCTCTTTCGATCCAAGGCCGGCCGTTTTCGACACGCGACTAGGCGACCTCGGGATTTACATCACCCAGGTGAAATGCAGAGACCTCGATGCTACTTACAAATTCTGTAAGGAGGAAGATTGCAACCTGCTCACCGAAATTTCTGAACGCCCCAATGGCGATCGTACTTTTTATCTCACCGACCTCGAAGGCAATGTTTTTCAGTACCTCGAGCACGATGAGTGGTATTCCAAAAATGGCCACCATTCCGGTGGTGTGCTCGGATGCACCATTGGCGTGAGCGACATGGAAAAAGCCTTTTCGCTCTACAAAAACATCCTCGGCTTCGATCGCGTGATCTACGATGAGAGCAAAGTATTTGACGATTTCAAAGGAGGAGTTACCGGTGGTGAAAACAAAATGAGAAGAGTGCTGCTCACCCAGTCGAAGCAACCGGGAGGTGGATTTGCTCGGGTTACTGGTAGTACTTACATCGAATTAGTGCAGGTTCTCGACCGCGAGCCGCGCAAAATTTTTGATGATCGCATTTGGGCCGACCTCGGATTTGTTCACCTCGGATTTGACGTGAAAGGAATGGAGCGTCTGGGTGAAGAGCTCAAAAAAGAAGGCTTTGGTTTCACTTGCGACAGTGACGAAGCACTCGATATGGGAACCACCAAGGTTCACTGTACCTACATTGACGATCCGGATGAAACGTGGATTGAGCTGATTGAAGTCTACAAGGTGCCGATCATCGAAAAGTGGGGAATCTACCTAAACGTGGAAAAGCGCGATCCGCTGAAGCCACTTCCAAATTATATGCTCAAAGCTCTGCGTTTTAGCAGGATTAAAGATTGAGGTCGGGGTTGGTTTTTTGTGTCTGACAAAGTCATTGGCGCAGAACTTCTGTCGTACCTCCGGCACTCTTCTTACAACACCGCAATCGAATCCCCGGGTTGAAACCCGGGGCTATCAAAATGTCGTCCCGCTGGGACTCTTTCAACGATTGACAACTCTTGTTTTACCAAAATGTCGCTACTCCGGAGCTCGTGACCCAATGGGAGTTTCGTGTCTACTGAAATACCGTTCCTCTGGGACTTCTTAGGGAATTTAGAACCGCGAGTGCTGTAGGCACGGATCACACTGTAGCCAATGGTTTCAACCATTGGGCTTAAGATCACCCAATGAAAGAAAATGTCGTAGACATGGCCGACAAGAAATGTTGTTTGGTGCAGATTGTCTGTCGTACCTCCGGCACTTTGCCTTCATCTACGCATTCAATCCACGGGTTGAACCCCGGGGCTATCACAATTTCGTCCCTGCGGGACTTTTTTAAACATTGACAATTCTTGTTCTACCAAAATGTTGCTACTCTGGGGAGCTACGTTTGAGCGATAGCGTGAGCTGGGTGTTTACCGCAGCTCTAGGACGATGCCAGCGGCATCGAATATTTGTAGCTAAGCTAAGTGGATTAGTGCGATTTGTTATCGACCCCAGCGGGGTCGCACCTTTCCTTTTGACAGAGCTTTTTTAGAAGAAAACATTCGAGCCATTCCGGGGTCGGAATTGAACTTCACGATTATACCTCTACGAATATTGGAGCCCGGTGGGTTCTCCTTCATAGGGAATTTATCAATTCAGTTACTCAACATCTTTAGGGTTTATTTAGCACTCTTCTTCTTCAAAATCTTGTGGAACAGGCCGGGAGCGAAACGCTTCATGTAAGCGCCAAATGTTTCGCCTTTGCCAATCAACACTTCTTTTTTGTTTTTGCGGATTGCGCGAACGATCTCTTTAGCGGCTTTGTCAGGGCTCATTCCGCTGTCCTGGTTATCGTCCATCTCACCGGTTTTCTTTCCGCTAGAGTCCAGTGCATTTTTGGAAATATCGGTCCGGATAAACCCCGGGCAAAGGAGCAGCACCGAGATGCCATCGTCTTCCATCTCTAGTCGCAATGAGTCGTAAAAACCGTGAAGGGCGTGTTTTGAAGCAGCATAAGCAGAGCGCAAAAAGAAACCGAATTTTCCCATCAGACTGCTGGTTACCACGATTTTTCCCGATCCCTGTCTTTTCATGGTCGGTAGCACCGCTTTGGTGAGGGCAATGTTTCCGAAGAAATTCACTTCCATTACTTTTCGGTCAATTTCTACCGGTGTTTCTTCGGCTCGCGATCGCTGGCTGATTCCCCCGTTGTTTACCAGAATGTCGATTCTGCCCAGATCTGAAGTGATTTTTTCTACTGCTGTGGTAAAAGTTTCGGGTTTGCTGAGGTCGAGTGGAAGCACGGTGATATTCTGTGGGAAAGTGCATGCGTTTTTCACCTTCTCAAGAACCTCCGCTCTTCTCGCTGAAATCACAATTTTGGCAGAGGATTTTCCCAACTCATAAGTCAGGTGCTCGCCAATGCCACTGCTGGCTCCTGTGATCCAAATCACTTTATTTTGAAAAAAATCCATGGGCTCAGTTGATTGGGGCAAATGTATGGAAAAGGCATCGCCTGAACTTTCTGATTAATTATTACCTTTCTTTCCCGAACCAGAGCCTACTTCGGTTTTAGTTAAGGAATGGTTAACCTTGGGTTAATCTGATGAGGATAGATTTGCGGCAATAAAAATGAAGCCATGAGCAGTAACACAATTTTACTGGTAGATGATGAACCGGACATTCTCGATCTGATTAAATACAATCTCGAGAAAGAAGGATTTGAAGTACACGTAGCCAACAACGGCAAAGAGGCGATAAAAATCGCTGACAAAACTATTCCCGACCTGATTTTGCTTGATGTGATGATGCCCGAAATGGACGGTATGGAAACGTGCATCCAGATCAGGGAAAACAGCAAACTCGACAACTCACTGATTGCATTTTTGACCGCTCGTGGAGAGGACTACTCGCAGATTGCCGGATTTGATGCCGGAGCTGACGACTACATCACCAAGCCGATTAAGCCTCGTGTTTTGGTGAGTCGTGTGAAAGCCCTCCTGCGCAGAAAAGACAGTCTGCCTGCCGAGGAGAAGCAAAAAGTAGAAGGCATATCTATCGACAAAGATCGCTACGTGGTGGTGAGAGATGGCGAAGAGATGTCGTTGCCAAAGAAAGAGTTTGAACTGCTTTCACTGTTGCTTTCTCAGCCCGGCCGAGTGTTTACCAGAGAAAATATCCTCAGCACTGTATGGGGAAATGATGTGATCGTGGGAGACAGAACAATTGATGTTCACATTAGAAAATTGCGCGAGAAATTAGGAGAATCCAACTTCAAAACGGTTAAAGGAGTAGGCTACAAATTTGAAGGTTAATGTCTCTAGACACCCCTAAAAATGTCGCCTTAAGGGCGGCCATCATTACTGCTGCTATAGTTAGTGTTGTTTATCTGATAGCCGAGCTTTTGCTCGATGGGAGCTATCCGTGGCTTGCTGCTTTGGCGATTCTTGTACTCACCTTTGGTGTGGGCTATCTGGTGTTTTATCAGTCTGTAGAGCGCTTTATCTACCAAAAATTGCGAGTGGTTTACAAAACGATTCACAACCTGAAGCGAGGAAAAGGAATTCCCAAGCAGACTTTCGACATGAACGAAGATGTGCTGGAAAAAGTGAATCAGGATGTGCAGCACTGGGCTGACGACAAGATCAACGAAATTCGGGATCTCCGAAAAAAGGACACCTTTAGAAAGGAGTTTATAGGAAACCTGGCCCACGAGCTAAAGACACCTGTTTTCAATATTCAGGGCTACATCCTCACCTTGCTCGAAGGAGCTCTTGAAGATCCTGAAAACAACCGCAAGTTTTTGCTGAAAGCTGCCAAGGGCGTGGATCGAATTTCTGCACTGCTCGAAGATCTCGATTCGATTACCAAAATTGAGTCGGAGAATTTTAACCTGAACAAGCAAAAATTCGACATCGTGGAGCTGACAAAAGAGATGTTCGAATCTTTGGAACACACGGCAAAGAAGCGCGACATCCACATGAAGCTGAAGAATCCAAACGGAAAGCCAATCATGGTGAATGCCGACCGACAGAAAATTGGGCAGGTGCTCGTCAACTTACTGGTTAACTCAATTAACTACGGAAGGCAGGATGGTGAAACGCAAGTGCGCTTTTTCGACATGGACGAAAACATTCTGATCGAAGTTGCAGACAATGGGCTGGGAATTGAAAAAGATCACCTCCCGAGAATATTTGAGCGCTTCTACAGAGTGGATAAAAGCCGCTCACGCCATCAGGGAGGCTCGGGACTTGGGCTCGCCATTGTGAAACACATCGTAGAATCGCACGGTCAGGCGATCAACGTGAGAAGTAAAGAGGACGTTGGATCGACCTTTTCTTTTACCCTCGAAAAAGCAAAACCTTAACCGCGAACAAACGGGTTGTTGGCCTTTTCAAATCCGATAGTGGTTTCGGGGCCGTGGCCTGAGTGAACCGTGAAATCATCGGGCAGGCTGTACATTTTTTCGCTAATCGATTTCAAAAGCTGATCGTGGTTTCCTCCTGGCAAATCTGTTCGGCCAATGCTTCCTCTAAAGAGCACATCTCCGCCAATCACAGTTTTGCTGTCGTGGTGCACAAAAACTACGTGGCCCGGAGCGTGGCCTGGAGCAAAGCGAATTTCAAGTTTCTCGTCTCCAACTTCGAGCGTGTCGCCTTCTTTCAAATCGAAGGTCGGCTCCGGGGAGGGCGTGTAGTCGAGGCCGTACATTTTTGCAGCGATCTCCGCTTGTTGAAGTGTTTCTTTGTCGGCTTCGTGAGCTCTCAATGGAACATCGTATTTGTTGACGCAAAAGTCATTTCCAAACACGTGATCGATGTGGCAATGCGTGTTCACAATCTGCTCCACCTTCAGGTTTTTCGACTCTATGAAATCAACCAGTTGCTTTTGCTCGCGAGAATCGTAAACTCCCGGATCCACGATCGCAGCGGAGTTGTTGTCATCAAAAAGAACATACGTGTTTTCCTGAAATGGACTAAAAGTAAAAGACTGAATGTGCAACATGCTTTGGGTTTTGCCGGCAAAATTAAGGTTTCGGAAGGAGGTGTAGCAAGATGCAATAAATGAAATGGCGAGTTAGGGTATTTCTACGATTCGCTTGTTATCACTTTGTAGCTTCAAATTCCGTTACATTTAAAGAACAAATTTAGCCAGTGCAATATTTTATAGGATAGTTCTGAAGAACCGCGATTTTCCTGTGATTTTGAAGTCTTTCTTGCACAATACGAAACTTGCGAATTAGTTATATTTACCCCTCATTACTGCTGGGCCCAAATGAGAATACGTTTACACACATTTTTACTCCTGTCACTTTTCCTGATTTCCTTTGGTGCAGAAGCCCAATTCTACACAGGTTCTCAGCAGGAATTTGGTAAAAATCGTGTACAGTATCGTGACTTTAACTGGCTACACTACGACCACGATCAGTTTGAAGTCTATCACTACCGAGGAGGCGATGAACTCGCTCAGTACGTACTTCGCTCAGCCATCAAAAATCAGCGGGAGCTCGAGAGCTTCTTCGACTACACGCTCAACGACAAAATTCAAATCATTGTCTACAACAAGCAAAGTGAGTTTAGACAAAGCAACATCGGCCTCGGTCAGGAGAACGAAACCAACATCGGAGGATCAACCAGAATTGTTGGATCCAAAATGTTTGTCTACTATGAAGGCAGTCATGAAAAACTGAACGATCAAATCCGAAAAGGACTGGCGGAAGTGCTCTTCAGCCAAATGATGTACGGTGGCGACTGGAAAGACATGCTGAAAAACAGCACGCTTTTGACAATCCCAAATTGGTTTAAAGAAGGAATTATTTCTTACGCTACCGAAGAGTGGAGCGTAGAAGCCGGAAGTTACATCCGCGATGGAGTGCTCACCGGAAAGTTTGAAAAGTTCAATCGACTTGAAGACAAAGAAGCGCGCTACGCTGGTCACGCCTTGTGGAAATACATTGCCGATGTGTATGGCGAAAACGTGATTCCAAATATTCTCTACATGACGCGCATCAGTAGAAATGCCGAAAGCGGCTATCTCTACGTGCTCGGGCTTTCGCTCAGTTCACTCACCGAAGAGTTTTTGGAATACTACCGAAATCGTTTTAGAGAGGAGCAGCGCCAGCTTTCCATGCCGGAATACGACAGGCTCTACTCCGACAAAACAGAAGAAAAGCTCGAAGAATGGGAATCACTGCCCGAGAAGCGCCAGCAGAGAAAACTCGCCAGACTGGAGAGAAGAATGGACAAGCGGATGGGAGCCCTCCCCGTAAAATTCAAAGACAAGTACACCTACTCTGAATTTGCCATGAGTCCGGATGGTGAAAAGGTGGCATTCACGACCAATCAAATGGGTCAGTACAAAATTTGGATTTACGACATCGAGTCGGGCAAGCTCGACAAAATTTTGAAACGCGAATACAAGCTGCGCAGAATCATTGACGACTCCTACCCAATTATCACCTGGCATCCTCAAGCTCCGGTTCTGACTTACATTTTTGAGGATAAGGGGCGCGTTTTTCTCGGAAACTACAACCTGGAAGAAAAGGAAGAAACCATCAAAGAGCTCTTTCGAATTGACAAGGTCGTTTCGTTTGAGTATTCGCCTAGCGGTCGCCAAATGGTCTTTAGCGGAGTTCACGAAGGACAAACAGATATTTATCTCTATCAGGTGATCGGTAACAACCAGTCGAAACTGACTGACGATGTTTATGATGATCTTCAGCCCAGCTTTTTGCCCGAAGGCGATAAGGTGATTTTTGCCTCGAACCGCCCGGGAGTGCAGCCAGTTGAGGAAGATGTTGACGGTCTATTCCCTCTTGAAAAGGACATTTACGTGATGGAGATTTCATCTCGAGATCTGACTAGAATCACAGACACTCCGGAGGTGAACGAGTCGCAACCCTACGCCTACGATGACGAAAACTACACTTTCCTCAGCGATGCCAATGATTTTCAAAATCGCTACATCGCAAGAATCGACAGTGCGATAAGTAGAGTTGATACCACGATTCACTATCGCTATTTTACAGTAAAAAATCCGCTGAGCAAGTATTCCCGAAATATTTTGGAATACGACTTTCAGAGTGATGACGGTGATTACACAATGGTTTTTTACAAGGACGGAAAGCCCATGTTTGTGAAGAAAAACAAGGAGACCGATCGCATTTATTCCGGTGACTCTCCTGGCTCTGGAGACACGCAATCGCGAATTGAAAGTGAAAATGTCTTGATTTTTAAAGAAGACACCGCTCGCCAGGAATTGGAAATCGACATTCGTAATTACGAATTTCAGGACGACAAGCGCGATTACGAATTTGAGAAGGAGACGATAAGGCTGGAAGAAATCACGGAAGATGCCAAAGCGAAAAGTGACACCACAGATCAGGAGCCAGAACCCGAGCCGTGGGAGTTTGAGATGCCGCAGTCACAAAACTACAGGCTGAATTTTGCTACTGACTACGTGATCAGCCAGGTGGACAATACATTTGCAAACCAGTTTTATCAACCTTACACTTCGCCTACCACGGTCTTTCCAGGTATTAGCGGTTTGATCAAGCTGGGTATAAGCGATCTTTTTGAAGACTATAAAATTATCGGAGGATTCCGTCTTTCAGGAAATCTGGATAACAACGACTATGGGGTTTCTTTTCAGGACCTTTCCGGAAGGATTGACAAGCAATACACCTTCCAAAGACAAGGACAGCGTAGAGTTACGCAAGCATCTGTGCTACAGTATCACACACACATGTTTGAGTACGAATTGAGCTATCCATTCGATGAGCTCACCAGCTTGCGAGGAACAGCCATTTTGAGAAACGACAGAACTACGGCTCTCTCAGTAGACCCAGCGAGCCTGGCTCAACCAAATATGAATACTTACAATGTGGGAGTGCGACTGGCGTTCGTCTTCGACAACACTCTTTCGAAAGGATTGAACCTCTACAACGGTACGAGGTTTAAAGCTTTCGCTGAATACTACAGAGAGCCGACCGATCCCGACACCGACATGAAAGTTCTCGGTTTCGACTTCCGCCATTACGAACCGATCCACCGGGATTTGATTGCCGCTTTCCGCCTCGCGGGGAACACATCTTTCGGTACCAGAAGAATCGTTCACTATCTGGGAGGAGTCGACAACTGGCTTTTCCAGGAAGTGGAAGACGACACCGACATTGACGAAGATCAAAATTATTTTTTCCAAACGCTCGCTTCGCCAATGCGTGGTTTCCTGGTGAATGCCCGAAACGGAAATTCCTTTATGGTCGCCAATGCCGAAATTCGCTGGCCGGTTTTCAAATATTTCCTCAACAAGCCTATTAAATCCGACTTTGTAGAAAATTTCCAGATTGTGGCGTTTGGAGATGCAGGAACTGCCTGGACAGGTCCGGGGCCTTACTCCGATGAAAACACATTCAACAGAAAGGAATACGAAAGCAATCCGATTACTGTGATTGTCGACAACAACAGAGAGCCGGTGGTTTTCGGTTACGGGTTTGGGCTTCGCTCCAGAATCCTCGGCTACTTTGTGCGCGTTGACTGGGCCTGGGGAATTGATGACGGAGTGGTGTTGCCACGCGAGTTTTACCTGTCTCTCAACCTCGACTTCTAAGAGGTGAGCATTTCATCGACCAACTTTATTTACATTTGATCTTCAGAATGAAAGAGAAACCAACCATGGAGATCACAATCGGCACCGTCCTCATCCTTGTAGCGATAGGAATTTTTGCAGGAATGCTCAGCGGATTTATTGGTGTCGGTGGAGGAGTGGTTATCGTTCCGGGTCTGGTTTATTTTCTCGGTCTCACCCAATTTCAGGCGCAAGGCACGAGTCTCGCGCTCATGCTGCCGCCCATCGGAATCCTCGCGTTCTACAACTATTACAAGGCCGGAAATGTGAACTTGATTTACGCAGCCATCATTGCTGTGACCTTTATTATTGGCGGTTACTTCGGTTCAAAAATTTCTCTTCGGCTCAATCCAAACAAGGTCAAACTCGTTTTTGGAATTTTGATGCTTTACGTAGCCATTCGCATGGTTTGGAAATCGATTGCAGAACTCACGTCTTCCCATGGAACTTAAAGAGAAAATCAAAAATCTTTCAAAGTCATTCCTTTCGGAGATTACAGAATTCAGAAGGCATCTCCACGCCAATCCCGAGCTGTCTTTTCAGGAGTTTGAGACTTCAAAATTTGTGAAGGACAAGCTCGATGAGTGGAGCATTTCTTACAAAGATGGATTTGTAAAAACTGGAATTGTCGCAAAAATTGAAGGCAAGAATCCCGGGAAGAAGACGATTGCTCTGCGCGGAGATATGGACGCGCTGCCGATTACTGAGGAGAATGATCTCGACTACAAATCCGCCAAGGAAGGCGTGATGCACGCCTGCGGTCACGATGTGCACACCTCTTGTCTCCTGGGCGCTGCCAAAATTTTGAATGAAATAAGGGAGGAGCTCGAAGGAACTTATCTTTTGGTTTTTCAGCCTGGAGAAGAAAAACTTCCCGGTGGTGCTTCGCTGATGCTAAAGGAAGGCGCACTCGACAATCCAAGGCCGCAGAAGGTTTTTGGCCAGCACGTTTTTCCGGAACTCGAAGTCGGAAAAGTTGGTTTTCGATCTGGCTCTTACATGGCTTCTTGTGATGAGATTTTTCTCACGATAAGAGGAAAAGGTGGCCACGGAGCAATGCCTCACAAAACGGTCGATCCGGTTTTGATTACCGGTCATGTTTTGGTAGCTGTTCAGCAATTGGTCAGCCGAATGTCGAACCCGGAGATGCCCACTGTACTTTCCTTTGGAGATGTTCACGCCCATGGAGCAACGAACGTTATTCCCAACGAAGTGAAACTTCAGGGGACGTTCAGAACTTTTGATGAAAGCTGGCGCGAGGAAGCGCACCAAAAAATTGAAAAGCTCATCACCGGTTTAGTCGAAAGCATGGGCGGCACTTGTGATCTGACCATCGATCGCGGTTATCCATCACTTTTCAACGATGAGGCAACTACCGACAGCGCCAGGATGCACGCTGAAGAGTTTCTCGGAAAAGACAATGTAGTTGAGCTGCCCAGGAGAATGACGGCCGAAGATTTTTCTTACTACTCACAGCAGTTTCCAGCTACTTTCTACAGACTCGGAACAGCAAACACAGAGAAAGGTATCACTTCGCCTGTTCACACAAGCACTTTCAACATTGATGAGAGTGCACTGGAAACCGGGATGGGACTCCTGGCCTGGATTGCGGTGAGCTCTTAGCTCAGTAAATAAAAAACCTCCAGACTTTTCAGTGCTGGAGGCTCTCCTTGATTTTTAGACTTATTTCTAGTTCGCTACCTCGCTGAGGAATTTTATGCGAACCAGTCGAAGTTCCTCTTCCGTGAAGTCACCGTCAAATTCTTCGAAAGCTTCTTCGATGCTGTCATTTTCAGCTTCTTTGAAGTAATCGAAAATTTCTTCAAGTGAATCTTCATCGAGAATTTCATCGATGTAGTAGTCGATGTTGATTTTCGTTCCGCTTGTCACGATCGCTTCAATTTCATCGAGGATGTCGTCCATCTTTTTCCCCTTGGCACTTGCGATATCCTCCAGTGGAAGTTTGCGGTCGATGTTTTGGATGATATGAACCTTGAGACCAGATTTATTTACTACTGACTTCACGACCATGTCTTGCGGTCGTTCGATTTCATTTTCCTCAACGTATTCTTTGATGAGTTCAATGAATGGTTCCCCGAACTTTTTGGCTTTTCCTGCGCCCACACCGCTGATGTTGGTCATCTCCTCGATGTTAATCGGATACTGAGTGGCCATTTCTTCGAGGCTCGGCTCCTGGAAGAGAATCCACGGAGCGAGGTCCTTTTCATCGGCCTCACGCTTTCTCAAATCGATGAGAAGCTTGAAGAGCTCTGGATCAGCTGCGCCACCTCCATGTTTGTTGCTCACCACAGTGTCGGCATCGTCCACATCGGTGTAGTCCATTTCTTTTATGAGCTCAAAAGAGGTTGGCTTAGCCATAAACTCTTTTCCCTTTTCTGTGATTTTAAGTGTGCCGTAGGTTTCAATTTCCTTTCGGATGAGTCCGTTTACCAGGCACTGGCGAACCACAGCCTGCCAAAATTTGTCATCCTTGTCTTTTCCGGCACCAAAAAGATCACTCTGATCTCCTTTGTAAGTTTTTACCTCGCTGGTTTCGTTTCCAACAAGAACGTCACAAATGAATTTTGACTTGTGAGTTTGTTTGAAGGCTTTGATTGTTTTGAGCAGCAATTCGACAAATTCTTTCCCTTCAAATTTTTCTTTCGGGTTTCGTTGATTGTCGTCAAGCTCAGCCCCAGGTCCATTTACCTCGTCAAATTCTTCACCGAAGTAATGGAGCAAAAACTTTCTTCGCGACATCGAAGTCTCTGCGTAGGCCATCACTTCTTGCAAAAGCTGCATTCCCACTTCCTGTTCTGCAATCGGTTTTCCCTGGAGAAATTTCTCTAATTTTTCAATGTCCTTGTAGCTGTAGAAAGCCAGGCAGTGACCTACTCCGCCATCGCGGCCTGCTCTACCCGTTTCCTGGTAGTAGCTCTCAAGGCTCTTTGGCATGTCGTGGTGAATCACAAAACGAACGTCCGGCTTGTCGATTCCCATGCCGAAGGCAATCGTAGCCACGATCACATCGGTGTCTTGCTTGAGGAATTGATCCTGAACTTTAGATCGATGTGAACCGTCCATTCCCGCATGGTAGGCCATTGCTTTGAGGCCGTTTACTCGAAGCACTTCTGCCAACTCCTCAACTTTCTTTCGGCTCAGACAATAGATAATTCCCGATTTGCCTTCGCGCTTTTTAATGAATTCGATGATTTGGCGCACAACATTTTTCTTGGGGCGCACCTCGTAGAAAAGGTTGGGTCGGTTGAACGATGCTTTGAAAACATTGGCATCGGTCATTCCCAGGTTTTTCTGAATGTCTTGCTGCACTTTCGGAGTGGCAGTGGCCGTGAGTGCTATGATCGGAACATCGGCAATTTTTTTGATAATCGGTTTGAGCCTGCGATACTCCGGCCGGAAGTCATGCCCCCATTCTGAAATACAATGGGCTTCATCTATCGCAACAAACGAAATCTTCACGCTGTGTAGAAAGTCGATGTTTTCTTGCTTGGTCAGCGACTCGGGAGCTACATAGAGCAGTTTGGTTTCTCCACTGGTTACATCAGCTTTTACTCGCGTTATTTCGGTTTTGTTCAAAGATGAATTGAGAAAATGAGCAACGGAGTCGCTTTCGCAAAACCCCCGAATGGCATCTACCTGATTTTTCATCAGAGCAATGAGTGGGGAAACAACAATGGCTGTCCCTTCGCTCATAAGAGCCGGAAGTTGATAGCAGAGGGATTTTCCTCCACCGGTGGGCATGATCACAAATGTATCGCTGCCGTTTAATACGCTTTCGATGATTGGTTGCTGATCGCCTTTGAACTGATCAAATCCGAAGAATTTCTTTAGCGCCTCTTTTGGCGACATTTCTAAAGTGGTCATTCTAAATTTTTACTTTTGCACTGTTAAAGATAACCAAATATTCCAAGGGCGAAAGCGCTCGTGTTTCGCATCTTTCATTATCAAAATAGAACGTTTGGAAAATAAAATCAATATTACTGATTCTGCTACGAATACCCTACGTTTAGAAGCGGAAGCAGTTTCGAAATTGATCGAATATATTGACGGTGAATTCGAAAAAATTGTCCGCCTCATTCTAGCTTCAAAGGGCCGTGTTGTTTTTACCGGAATTGGCAAAAGTGCCAACATCGCAAACAAGCTTGTTGCCACCTTCAATTCAACCGGTACTCCGGCTCTTTTTATGCATGCCGCAGATGCTATTCATGGCGATTTGGGAAACGTCCAAAAGGACGATATAGTATTGTGTATTTCCAAAAGTGGAAACTCCCCGGAGATCAAGGTGTTGGTGCCGCTGGTGAAAAATCTGGGTAACAAAATTGTGGGCATGACAGGAAATCTCAATGGTTTTTTGGCTCGCCACTCTGACTTTGTGCTCAACACCACGGTAGAGAAAGAGGCCTGCCCAAATAATCTCGCGCCAACCACAAGCACAACGGCTCAGCTAGCTATGGGCGATGCGGTAGCGATTAGCCTGATGGAGTGCCGTGGTTTTTCGGAAAGAGATTTTGCACGTTATCATCCCGGAGGTGCTCTTGGAAAGAGGCTCTACCTGCAGATGGGAGACCTGCTGCAGGAAGAAAATAAGCCAGAAGTGGAAGAAAGCTCTACCGTGGAAGAGGTGATCGTGGAGATATCAACCAAAAGACTCGGAGCCACGGCAGTTACGGCCGGTGGCGCACTAACAGGTGTGATCACCGATGGTGACATCCGAAGAATGCTCCAAAACAAAACTCCATTAGAATCTACTTCAGCCAAAGACATTATGTCGAAAAACCCGAAATCAGTGGATGTGGAAACACTCGTGGTTGACGGATTTCGAATGATGGAATCGAACAATATCACTCAGTTGATAGTGACACGTGACGGTGCCTACGCAGGAATTGTACATTTGCACGATATTTTGAAAGAGGGCATTTATTAATGCCGATCTTAAATCACCTAGCGTAGATGGCCGAAGAGCACGAAAAGGAAATGACATTTCTCGATCACCTGGAAGAATTCCGGTTCCGACTGGTGCGTATTGTTATTGCCATTGCAGTGGGGGCTACCACTATTTTCATTTTTAGCCGCTGGGTCTTCGAAAACATAATCTTTGGTCCGTCCAAGCCAGGGTTTATTGCCTATGACATGTGGTGTAATCTTTCGCATCTCATAGGCCTTGGTGATAAACTCTGTGCACAAAAATTCGGTTTCATTCTGATCAACACCGAAGTGATGGGCCAGTTTACTGCCGACATCCTGGTGTCTATAGTTGGCGGTATCGTTGTGGCGTTTCCGTTTATTTTTTACCAGATTTGGGCTTTTGTGAAACCGGGACTTCGTAAGAGCGAGTTGAAATCGGTTCGTGGGATTAACTTCTTTGTAGGTCTGCTTTTTTTCGGTGGAGTACTTTTTGGTTACTATATTATCTCTCCTCTTTCTCTGCAGTTTCTTGGCAATTACCAGGTAGGTGTGGGCGAAGTGGACAACACGATTCGACTCAATTCATACATGAAGCTGATCGTAAGTATCGCACTTGCTTCCGGCCTCATCTTTCAATTACCTGTGGTCATTTACTTCCTTTCAAAGGTCGGACTGGTGACACCCGAAGGTTTGATCAAGTATCGCAGACATGCGCTGGTTGGAGTGCTCGTGCTCTCGGCCATCATCACACCTCCAGACTTAACAAGTCAGCTGCTGGTAGCCTTCCCTGTGTTTTTGCTCTACCAGGTCAGCATCGTGATTTCTCGAAGAGTGAACCGCAAGCGCGATGCTAATCTCGAGGATTAATAGAACAGGAATAAAAGACTTTCCAATTTTTTGCGTTGATTTTTAGTCATTAAAAACCGCGGAATATATCCTTATCTTCCGTTTATTCGTACTCTGATTCACACTCCTGGCGAGCAATGGAAAAACGCTACCCTATATACCTTTTGCTTGTGCTTTTCACGAGCCTTTTCTGCCTCGATGTGAGTGCTCAGAAAACGGTGGTCTCTGGTGTGGTCAAAGACAAAGAATCCGGAGCTCCTCTTCCTTTTGTGAATGTTCGTTTTCAGGGTACCAAAACTGGTACTACCACCGACCTGGATGGGAATTACCGAATGGAAACCTACTACGCAAGCGACTCTCTGATAGCGTCTTTTATCGGTTACAAGCCGCAGACTCTGCCTGTTGAAATGGACAAAGAGCAAGTGATCAACTTCGAGCTATCGAGCGGTAGTGTGAGCCTCCAGGAAGCGGTGGTAGATGGATCGGAAAAGGAAAACCCTGCCGACAGAATCGTCAGGCGAATAGTTGATAACCGCGATATTAACAACCGCGAGAAACTCGATGCCTACGAATACGAGCTCTACAATAAAGTGGAGTTTGATTTGAACAACATTACCGAAGAGTTTCAAAACCGCAAGATCTTCAAGCCCTTCGACTTTGTGTTCAACAACATCGACACGACCGAAGAAAAGGCCTACCTGCCTATTTTCATGACTGAGACCATCTCCAATTTCTACTACCGCAGAAGTCCAAAAACTGAAAAGGAGGTGATTCACGGGACTAAGGTTTCGGGAATTGAAAACAACAGCGTTTCGCAGTTTTTGGGCGACATGTACCAGAATGTCAATATTTACGAAAACAATATCATCGTTTTTGGCAAGAGTTTCGTGAGTCCCATTTCCAGCTATGCCTTTACCTTTTATGAATACACTTTGCAGGATTCCGCTTTTATCGATGACAAATGGTGCTATCTGATCGAGTTTGAGCCCAAGCGAATTCAGGAGCCAGTCTTCACCGGAGAGTTTTGGGTGAATGACACGACCTACGCAATAAAAGACGTGGAAGCGCAGATTGCGGAAAATGCCAACATCAACTTTATCAATGGTTTTAAAGTTCGTCAGCAGTACGAAGAAGTGGAAGACGAAGTGTGGATGTTGAAGAAGGATCACCTTCTGGTGGATTTCAACCTCGCTGAAAAGACAATGGGATTTTACGGTCGCAAGACCACAACCTACCGCGATTTCACGATTAACGAGCCCCGCGACCCCGAGTTTTATAAAGGACTCACGGACGTTGTAGTGGCGGATGATGCGAATGAAAAGGACGAAGAATTTTGGGAGGAAAAGCGGCACGAAAAGCTTTCTGAAAGTGAGAAGGAGGTCTACGCTATGGTAGACACCATGAAAACAGTTCCTCAGTTTAAAACTATTGCGGATCTCATCACGCTTTTTGTTACTGGTTACAAGGAAGTCGGGTTGTTCGAAATCGGGCCTTATTATACGTTGTACAGTTTTAACCCAATCGAAGGAAATCGATTTAGATTCGGAGGCCGTACCAGCAACAAGTTCAGTACCCGACTGATGATTAACGCCTACGGAGCTTACGGTCTGAAAGACGAAAGATTCAAGTACGGAGGAGGTTTCCTGTACATGCTTTCCAAAAAGCCTCGCCAGTTAGTTTCTGTTCAGGCACGGAAGGACGTGGAGCAGCTCGGGCAAGGTCAGAATGCTTTTCAGCAGGGCAACGTGTTGAGTTCTGTTTTTCGGAGAAATCCTGCTACAAAACTCACTAACCTTGAAGAGTATGAACTGTTCTACGAAAGAGAATGGTTTTACGGTCTCTCCAATAAAATAATCTTCCAGCACAGAATTATGAGACCGCTGGGAACTCTTCTTTATCGAAGGTACAATGCTGAAGGTGAGATTACCGATGTGCCCCAGTTGACAACTTCCGAAGTGTCGCTCTACACGCGCTTTGCTTACAAAGAGAAATTTGTTTCCGGTGAATTCGAGCGAGTGAGCCTGGGGACTAAATATCCTGTTTTAGAATTTCAGTATTCTTATGGAATGCCTGATGTGCTGGGCAGCGATTATGAATATCACAAGCTGAGAGGAACAGTTTCCGACAAAATTCGATTTGGTCCTTTGGGCTACTTAAAGCTTCAGCTGGAAGCTGGAAAAGTTTGGGGCAAACTGCCATTCCCGCTTTTGGTACTTCACCAGGGGAACGAGACTTTCTTCTACGATGAAAGCGCATTCAACACCATGAACTTCTTTGAGTTCGTGAGCGATCGCTACGCCAGTGCTTTTGCCACTTATCACCTCGAGGGGTTGTTCCTCAATAAAATTCCTCTTGTACGCAGATTAAAGTGGAGAGAGGTTGTTTCGGCCCGAGCTGTTATCGGAGATTTTGACGAAGAAAACCTCGAGGAAATGGTGCTACCGGCAAACACCTACACTCTGTCAAAGCCGTTTGTGGAAGCAGCTGTTGGAGTGGAGAATATTTTGAAAGTACTGCGGATAGACTTTCTTTACAGATTGAGTTATCTCGATCACGATGACATTGTAAGATTCGGAATCCGGGCTAAATTGCAAATTGATTTTTAAGAAACATGGAGCTGAGAGCCGAAAATATCGTTAAGAAATACAAGAAGCGAACAGTAGTTAAAGGCGTTTCGGTAAAGGTGGAGCAGGGTGAAATTGTCGGTTTGCTCGGGCCCAACGGAGCTGGTAAAACGACCTCCTTTTACATGATCGTTGGCCTGGTGAAACCCTACGAAGGTCGCGTTTTTCTGGACGATAAGGATATCACGGATATGGCCATGTACAAAAGGGCTCAGATGGGAATAGGCTACTTACCTCAAGAGGCTTCGGTTTTTAGAAAGCTCAGTGTAGAGGACAACATTAAAGCAGTCCTTGAGATGACCAGTCTTTCCAAAAAGGAACAGAAGGAAAAGCTCGAAACGCTGCTTGACGAATTCAGTCTTCACCACGTCCGCAAAAGCAATGGTAACCTTCTTTCGGGAGGGGAGAGAAGAAGAACAGAAATCGCCAGAGCTCTGGCCACAGACCCAAAGTTTATTTTGTTGGACGAGCCTTTCGCGGGTGTGGATCCCATTGCTGTGGAAGACATTCAGCGGATCGTTGCCCAACTCAAAGACAGAAACATCGGAATTCTGATTACCGACCACAACGTGCAGGAAACACTGTCGATTACCGACCGGGCCTACTTACTTTTCGAAGGAAATATTTTGCGCTCCGGAAGTGCAGAAGAACTGGCCGAAGATCCCGAAGTGAGAAGAGTCTACCTGGGTCAAAATTTTGAGCTTAGAAGGAAACGCTAACTAGCTTGCTCCTGCAAGTTGATTTGGGCCATTCGCGCCACGTACTTTCCAATCACATCAAACTCCAGATTCACAGTGTCACCTACTGATAGCTTGTGAAAATTGGTGTGATTATAAGTGTAGGGAATGATCGCCACACTGAACTCATCCGGTTTTGAATCGACCACTGTGAGGCTTGTCCCATTAATGGTGACCGAGCCTTTTTCTACAGTGACATTGCCAGCGTGTTGAGGTGAATACTTAATTGTAAATCGCCAGCTACCATCTTCCTCTTCGATAGACTTAACCGTTCCCGTTTGGTCAACGTGTCCTTGTACCATGTGCCCGTCAAGTCTGTCGCCAAGCTTCATACAGCGTTCAAGATTTACCAGATCGCCCGTGCTAACTTCCCCCAGATTTGATTTATTGAGCGTTTCGCGAATGGCTGTCACCGTGTAAGTTTGATCCGAATCGATTGAAACCACTGTGAGACAAACCCCGTTGTGAGCCACGCTCTGATCAATTTTTAATTCTTCGGTGAAAGGGCAAGACAACGTGATGTCCAGGTTGCCGCCATCTTTTTTGAGCTTCTCAACTTTCCCCAGAGCTTCTACAATTCCTGTAAACATTCTTTTTACTGATTGACATTTTTGTTGCTGTCGGAAGCGCCTTTGATCGTAACAGTTCCAGTGACATCCACCGTCACAATTCCTTCGAGACGAATTGTGTTCACCTTCACGACATAATAGTAAGTTCCGTCTGTGCACATTTCTCCAGTGTCCTGATTGACGCCATTCCAGTTGATATCGGGATTGGTCGTTTTGAAAACCGGATTTCCCCAACGGTTGTAAATGATGCAGTTCACGCTTTCAACGTAGCGATATGGGAATGGCACAAACAAGTCGTTAGCCCCATCGTTGTTGGGCGTGAAAATATTCGGGAGGAAGTAAGCCGGACAGTTATCAGCACAAACGATGTTGCTGAATTCACTTTCATTTTGCGTAAGCTCTCCATCTGGGCCGGGCATCAGCGAGTCGAGTGCTGTGACCGCAAAGCAACCGGCAATGGTGTTTTCCAGACTGAAGACAAAATCGGTTTGGTTGGCCGAATCGAATGTTTCCAGCAGCTGAAATTCGCTGTCCAAAAATGGCTTGTAGTACAACGCGTACTCCATCACGTCATCGGTTTCAGGACAAATCAAATTTGGATTGGTCCATGAGAGGTAAGTTGCCTCGGCATCGCAATCAGCATCTACCGTGATTTGAGGAGGGCAGGGTGGAGTGAGATCTATTGGAATGGCGCAGCGCTCTTGCGACCAGTTTTCAATCGGGTCAATCACAAAAGGAACACCGTAAGAGCCTATGGTTCTAACCACGTAGCAATACTCCTGATTGTTGTTGAGGTTTGTGTCGGTGTAGAACGGCTCATTGGTTTCAGCGATAAACTCAAACTCATCAGAATCATCGTTGTATCGATAAAACTCGTAAGAGCTGTTGATCCAGGGAGTGAGGTCCGAAACCTCTATCGTCAGTTGGTTGTCGTTGGGCACAAGATTGATAAACACCGAAGAAGCTTCGGAAGAAGATTCAACCAGTTCCCCTTCAGAATAAAGTTCCACTCGATAGACGTGAGCGGTACTCTGCGTATCAATTCCGCCATGCACAAAAGTCGTGTCACCGTTGAAGTAGACATCATTGGGTCCTGATGAGTAGATCAGTTCATCCGCACCTTCAAAGGTGGTTCCCCAGTAAAGTCGGTATTCATAAGGCGCTGCAAACGAAATAGTATCGATCTCTGTAGGAGGTGACCAGGCTACGTAAATCTCACCGTTTTCATTGTCGGTGTTGTTCACGCTCACGTTGGTCATCACCGGAATGTCCTTGATGATCTCAGCACAAAACTCTTCAGAAGCATAGCTCTCTGCCCCATCGGGAAAGCAGGTCACAACCATGTAGCAGTAGTTTCCTCCAAAGAAGACACCATCGTCAATAAAGCTCGTGTTGTCTGCTTCTTCCACAGTTCCGATTAGTTGGTAACCAGTGTATTCTGGAACTCCAAGTTCACAATGATCTGGCTCAAAACCGGAGCCATTCAATTTTCGATAAATTTTATAGGAGATGTCCTCTTGTTCATCAGAAGAGAAAGCATCGATACAAGGATTCGGATCCCACTCTAGAGCAATCGTATTTCCGTCTGCAGTGGCAATCGGATTTTCAACGGCAGGTGCTGCCACACGGATATTCATACTGGCAATTCCC
This sequence comes from Halocola ammonii, assembly GCF_049334165.1. Lineage (NCBI taxonomy): Bacteria > Pseudomonadati > Bacteroidota > Flavobacteriia > Flavobacteriales > Halocolacceae > Halocola > Halocola ammonii. Next base: position 27,290 of record NZ_JBEGHD010000019.1, on the reverse strand, counting down.
GTAAGCGGAACCTGATTGCCGCTGTCTTCTGCTTTGAAAAGCATTTGATAGGGAGCATTTCTTATTTCCTCACAACCAGGGGTCCACGAAAAGAATCCATTGTTTGGATTGAAAGATCCGGTGTTTACCACTTCGGTTAGCGGAGCACCAATAGCCGAAAGCGTGATTGGGTCGTTGTCGGGGTCGCTCGCTGAAATCGTAAATGAGAGATTATCGCCAACATTAATGCAGGTGTCTGCCGGCACTTCCACAACTGGCGGTTCATTGTTGCAGACCGAAACGTTTAGCTGCATGTCGCGAACCACGGAGCCCATCAAAATGCCATCGCGATATTCTTCAATGAGAACCGCAATATTGTATTCACCGGCAATCTGTGGCGAGTCCCATGTGATATCGCCTGTTTCAGAATCTATGTTGAAAATGTCATTTGCCCCGGAGACCTCTTCAGGGAACTCATAACCCGGAATGGGATCGCCATTGAGACCCCTACATTCAACCAGACTGTACACGAGTTCGTCTCCATCGGGATCGTACGCTCCGTTGTTGTAGTACCAGGGTTGTTGGATGCAAGCTTCAGCCTTTGCAGGATTTAGCAGCTGTACAGAATTGTTAAACCCTGCCTGAGGGTGGATTACCAAAAGTGTTTGAATAAAGAAAGGCACGTTGACCGATCCGGGAATATTCAGCACACCTCCATTTCTATTTTGATCTTCGACTGTGAGCCAGTAATTGCCCGGACCAGGGTAAGTGTGTGTGGTTGTGTAAATATTTATTTGTGAGTCTATCTCTGGCAAGAAAATAATCGTATCTCTTCGAATGCTGTCGAGTTCTGCACCAGATGGCATGTCACCCCAGTTGATTTGAAGCCAGGGTCGATCTGCCAACACTGAACTTTTTGTGCAGGTCGTGATGGTGACTTCAAAAAGATTTCCTCCTATGTGTCTGTAGGTGATCTCACCCGCTCTGTTGTGGGTTGCAAACAAAGCGGAACTCATCATTAGAAAGAGGAAGAGGAGTATGTGGTACTTTTTTAGCATCTAATCTTTTATCGGGTCTTCTAAGTTAGGCAATCAGAAAAGCTTAACATCCTAAAACCAACAAATATTTGTCAAATATATTCTTTCCAGTAGCCTTTTAATCACTCCGTTTAGAGGAGTTGACGTCAAACTAAAACTGCGCGGGCTATCCAATTGTTTTTGCATTTAACTTGACTAAGTTGAACAGTAGCAAGTTGTCCAAAATAATACAAACTCCAATGGTAGAACCCTCGTCAGGTTTGGCAATCTTTACTTCTCTGAGGTTTTCGATCAGCATTAAAGTTTGCAACAATTTGGATCTCTGGTTACAGATTCACTGAGCATTCCTAAATTCGCAGTCAGTCGTGAAGTCTTCAAATTGCAACAGAGCTATTTACAAAAAGACCCTCGATCAGACTAAAAACTGAACGAAATGAGCAAGAAAGATAAATCTAAAATCAGAGTTGGAATCACGGTAGGCGAGATTAACGGAATCGGGCTGGAGGTGATCATGAAAACCTTTCAGGACAATCGGATGATGGAAGATATTGTGCCGATAGTCTACGGAAATTCCGAGGTGGCGAAGGTTCATCGCAAGGCTCTTGGGATTGAAGATTTTAGCTTTCACGGTGTCAAAGAAGCGGACGAGGCGCGATCCAAAAAGGCCAACATGATTAATGTGTGGGAAGAAGAGGTGAAAGTGGATTTGGGTAAACCTTCGAAGGAAACCGGGATCTTTTCATTTAAATCTCTCGATGCGGCAGTCACCGATTTGGCAGCGAACAAAATTGATGTGCTCATAACTGCGCCTATCGACAAAGACAACATTCAGAGCAAAGATTTTGAATTTCCGGGGCACACCGAGTTTTTAGCAAAAATGAGCAACGTGGAAGAGAGTCTCATGTTTTTGGTTGCTGAAGATCTGAGGGTCGGAGTGGCTACCGGACACATCCCGCTCAAAGATGTGGCTTCGGTTTTGGACAAGGACGGCATCGTGAAAAAATTGCGCCTGATGAACGAAAGCCTGATCAAAGACTTTGGCGTGCCTTCACCTAAGATAGCAGTGCTCGGCCTTAATCCACATGCCGGTGACAACGGCTTGCTGGGCACAGAAGAAAAAGAGATTATCACTCCGGCCATTCGCGAAGTCAAAGAAGAAGGAATCTATGCCTTCGGTCCTTATGGAGCTGATGGTTTCTTTGGAACAGCCAGCTACAAAAAATTTGATGGCGTGCTTGCCATGTACCACGATCAGGGATTGATTCCTTTCAAAACAATCGCCTTTGAAGACGGAGTGAATTTCACAGCAGGACTCCCAATTGTGAGGACATCGCCCGATCACGGAACGGCTTACGAAATTGCCGGCAAGAATCTGGCTTCTGAAGGTTCGATGAGACAGGCGATCTTTGTGGCATGCGATATTTACCGCAACAGACAGACGTATAAAGAAATTAGCGCAAACCCACTGGAGCCTCAGGAAAAACCACGGTCGAAATCGCGATCCTAAGCCGTAGTTTTTCAGTGGTGAATAAAAATGGCTCACCTTTTTGTTTTATTGTAAAATCATCTATCTTTGCGCTCCTTTTTAGGAAACTAAAAAATAACAGGAGGGACCTTTGACAGATTACAGGATTCCCTTTGAGGGTCTAAAACAAGGAAAGCACAGCTTTCAATTTAAATTGACCAAAGAGTTCTTTGAATCTTTTCCCTTTTCGCAACTCGAGGATGCGGAAATTGTGGCCGACATCGAACTGGACAAACAAACGTCCATGATGGTTTTTTACTTCGACCTCAGCGGAGAGCTAAACACTGTTTGCGATCGCTGTGGAGACGAAATGAAAATGCCAATCGATTCATCGCACCGACTTATCGTCAAATTTGGCGAAGAAACTGGTGAGTATGATGACGAGATTTTGATCATCGGGCACAAAGAGCACGAAGTCGACCTGTCGCAGTTTTTATATGAATTTGCCCACCTGGGCATTCCATTAAAAATCACTCACGAAAGTGAAGACGACTGCAACCAGGACGTGATGGATAAACTCGATGAGATGGAAGAGGAAGAAGAGGAAAAGACTGACCCCAGATGGGACAAATTAAAAGGAATAGGTAAAAATTAATTGATAATTCAATGGCACATCCCAAGAGAAAACAATCGAAGACGAGAACTAGAAAAAGAAGAACTCATTACAAGACTTCTGAGCCGACTTTGGGTACCTGCAATACTACCGGACAGCCGCACCTATTGCACCGCGCACACTGGTTTGAAGGTAAACTTTACTACAAAGGAAAAGTGGTGATGGAAAAAGAAGGCATGGACCTCTAATTCCGTCTGAATCATAAAGATATTTTAAGCTAGTTGAAGGGAGTGATGTCACAATCATTCCCTTTTTTATTTAGCTGTGGAAATCATTTTTCTCATCGAATAGCTATTCTAAGTATATGCTATATCTTAGCGGGCTGTGTCAACTAATTTAACCTAAGCTTAGAAGCAACATGAGCCAAATAAAAGCTGCAATCACCTCGGTTCAGGGCTACGTGCCCAATGATCTGCTCACCAATTTCGATCTCGAAAAAATGGTGGACACTACCGATGAGTGGATTCGCACTCGCACTGGAGTTGAAGAGCGCCACATTCTCAAAGAAAAGGGACTCGGAACCTCGGACATGGCCAAAGAGGCAGTTTTAAAACTTCTTGATAAAAGAGGAATTGACGCCACAGAAATAGACCTGATCATTTGCGCTACCGTCACTCCAGATCATCCTTTTCCGGCAACGGCCAATATTATTAGCGATAAAGTAGGAGCAACCAATGCATGGAGTTTTGATCTCGGTGCGGCTTGCTCCGGTTTTTTGTACGCGCTTTCTACAGGAGCTCAATTTATTGAGACTGGAAAGTACAAGAAGGTTATTGTTGTAGGGGCTGATAAAATGTCCTCAATAGTTGACTACACAGATCGCACCACGTGCGTAATTTTTGGAGACGGAGCCGGAGCGGTTTTGCTCGAACCCACAGAAGAAAATGTGGGAGTGATGGACTCCATCCTTCGCTCCGATGGTTCGGGAAGAGTTCACCTACACCAAAAGGCAGGTGGTTCGGTGAATCCGGCCTCGGAAGAAACAGTGAAGAATCGGCAGCATTTTGTTTATCAGGAAGGCCAGCCGGTGTTTAAGTCTGCAGTTGTAAAAATGGCCGAAGTGTCAGCGGAGATAATGGAAAAGAACAACCTCACTTCGGATGACGTTGCGTGGTTAGTTCCACATCAGGCCAACTTGCGAATTATCGATGCAACAGCTCGCAGAATGGGTCTCGATTCCAGTCGCGTAATGATCAATATCCAGCGCTACGGAAACACCACTTCTGCAACCATTCCACTTTGTCTCTGGGAATGGGAAGACAAGCTTCACAAAGGAGACAATATTGTTCTTTCTGCATTTGGCGGAGGTTTCACGTGGGGAGCAGTCTACGTGAAATGGGCCTACGACCCGAAGAAATGAACATTTCAGGAAAAAAGTAAATTAGCCAATAATTAGTTATAAACCCATAAAACTCTACGTTCATGAATCTATCAGAAATCCAAGATTTGATCAAGTTTGTTTCAAAATCTGGAGTGAACGAGGTAGAAATCGAACAAAAAGATTTCAAGATCACGATTAAGTCGGATGGTGCGACTACCAAGCGTGGTAAAGCTGCAAAGCAACAGCAAGAAGCTCAAGCTCAAATGATGCAGCAAATCCCAATGCCAATGCCGCAAATGCCACAGCAGCAGATGCCGATGCCACAGCAGCCCCAACAGGCGCCTCAGCAACAGCAACAAGCTCCTGCTCCGCAGCCAGCGGCTAATGAAGAAAAAGAAGACAAAGGCGGAGAGGATACTTCAAAGTACGTTGAAATTAAATCGCCAATGATCGGTACTTTCTACCGCTCTCCAAGTCCCGACAAACCAGAATTCGTTTCTGTAGGCGACACAGTGAAAGAAGGTGATGTTGTTTGCATTGTGGAAGCAATGAAACTATTCAACGAAATTGAATCTGAAGTGAGCGGTAAAATCGTGAAAGTCCTTGTTGACGACCACTCACCAATCGAATACGACCAACCACTTATGCTGGTTGATCCATCATAATTGCAGTATTTTCTGCACTAAAAAATCAAATCTGAACATATGTTTAAGAAGATTTTGATCGCCAATAGGGGAGAGATTGCCCTACGTGTGATTCGCACCTGCAAGGAGATGGGTATTGCTACAGTAGCTGTTTATTCAACTGCTGATGCCGACAGCCTTCACGTGCGTTTTGCCGATGAAGCCGTTTGTATTGGTCCTGCCAAAAGTGCGGATTCTTACCTCAAGATTCCCAACATCATTGCAGCAGCGGAGATCACCAATGCAGATGCCATTCACCCGGGTTACGGATTTCTCTCTGAGAACGCTCAGTTCTCTAAAGTTTGTGACGAAAACGGAATTAAATTCATCGGTGCCTCTCCGGAGATGATCGATGGAATGGGAGATAAGTCTGCCGCAAAAGCCACCATGGAAAAGGCGGGAGTGCCAACCATTCCCGGATCTAAAGGCTTGTTGAAAGACCTCGATGACGCCAAGAAGGTGGCTAAAGAAGTGAAGTATCCAGTGATGCTGAAAGCCACTGCCGGTGGTGGAGGTAAAGGGATGCAAGTTTGCAAAAACGAAGAAGAGCTCGAAGTGGGCTGGGAGAAAACCAGACGTGAAGCCGGTGCTGCCTTTGGAAACGATGGCATGTACATGGAGAAATTCATTGAGGAGCCGCGCCACATCGAAATTCAAATTGCCGGAGATGTAAACGGAAAAGCCTGTCACCTGTCTGAGCGCGATTGCTCAATTCAGAGAAGACACCAGAAGCTGGTAGAGGAAACTCCATCTCCGTTTATGACAGACGAGCTTCGTGAAAAAATGGGCCAGGCGGCCATTCGTGCAGCTGAAGCTGTGAAGTACGAAGGTGTTGGTACTATCGAGTTTTTGGTAGACAAGCACCGCAACTTCTACTTTATGGAGATGAATACCCGAATCCAGGTTGAGCACACGATTACCGAAGAAGTAATCAACTTCGACCTGATTAAGGAGCAGATTAAACTGGCAGCCGGATTGCCGATTTCAGGTAAAAACTACTACCCGAAAATGCATGCTATCCAGTGTCGAATCAATGCGGAAGATCCGTACAAGAACTTTGCTCCAAGTCCGGGAAAAATCATCAACTATCACGAACCGGGAGGTCACGGAATCCGCGTAGACACGCATGCTTACGCTGGTTACATGATTCCACCGTTCTACGATTCTATGATTTCAAAACTCATCACCGTTGCACAAACGCGTGAAGAAGCCATTACAAAAATGCAGCGCGCCTTGGATGAATACATTATCGAAGGTGTGAAAACAACCATTCCATTCCACATCAAGCTGATGAAGGACGAGAAGTTCAGAAGCGGAAACTTCACAACAAAGTTTCTCGATGACTGGACAATGGATGAAGAAAAATAACTGAAGTAGAAGATACTTCGAAAGAGAAAAGGCTGGTCACTGACCGGCCTTTTTTATTTTGTCTACTATGCTGGTTGTGGAGAAGCCTTTCACGAACTCAATGGCTTCAACTGTACCTCCTTTGGATTTGACTTCGGCTGCTCCCACAATGTAGCTTTTACTGTTCTTGTCAGTTTCCTGTGGGTTGTAATCTCCTCCTTTCACGAGCACATCGGGGAGTAATTCCTCGATCAAAGAAAGTGGTGTGTCCTCGTCAAAAATCAGCGTGGCGTCCACAGGTTTCAGAGATCCGATTAGAGCGGCCCTGGCAACTTCAGGTTGGAGTGGTCGCTCAGGACCCTTGCTCAATCGCTTCGTTGAAGCATCGCTGTTTACGGCCACGATTAGTCGATCTCCCAAAGCTTTTGCTTTGGTGAGGTAATCTACGTGGCCGAGGTGAAGAATGTCAAAAACACCGTTGGTGAAAACGACCTTCTCACCAGCCGATTTCCATTTTGCAACAATCGATTTGAGCTCATCGAGGTTTTTTATGACATCGGTAGCGCTCATGCCTCAGTTGTTTTGGCTTTATTCTTATTCCTAAAAGTGAGAATCAGAAAACCGGTAAAACCAGTGAGGACGATCATCAGCGTTTGGGTAGTCCAAAGTAGCGCAGCAAATTTAGCTCCGAGCATCTCAGCGGCTTTAAAGTCTGTGTAGCCAGGTCCGAGCATTCCGCCAAGTCCGAGGGCCACAAACGCAAGCGTGATGGCCGCGTGGTAAGAACCGGTTCCTCCCGGAGCGGGAACCACCATTCCCATTCCACCGGCAACGGTGATGAAAAGGCCGTCAGAGAGTGTCAGGTTGGAAGTTTCAGGAAAGCTGTAAAAAGCTACGTACGCCATCAGGAAGTACATCAACCAAATGAAGCAAGTGTGGAAAATGAACCAGCCTTTTTTCTTCATTTTACCGATAGACTGAAAGCCTTCCTTGATTCCGTTGAAAAATTCAATGAACTTAAGGTAAAGGCCAGAAGCGTAAATGCGCTTTCGCAAAATGATGAAAAGCGTCAGCAGCAGGACGAGCCCGGCAAGGGTGATGTAAACCCAAACAAAGCTTTTCTCTCCGGGAATTTCTGTTCCCGCTTCGTCTCTGGCAATCATGATCTGATCGATGAAACTGAGAAAGACATCCACGTTGAGCAGAAAGGCAAGTAGCGTGAATGACAACAAGAAAACTGAATCGATCACCCTTTCGAGGATCACCGTGCCCACGAGTTTGTCAACAGGAACGCCATCGCTTTGGTTGAGCGCAGTGCAGCGCACGACTTCTCCCGATCTGGGGATTCCCAAATTGGCGAAATAGCCAAAAGCCACTGCGTGCACGCTGTTTCCGGTTCTGGGCTTGTAGCCAAGTGGCTCCATCAAAGTGACCCAGCGAATACCACGGCTCACAATTGCCAGGTAGCCCATCACAAAAGAAACACCCAGATAAAAGAAGTTAGCTTCTTTGATGTCCGACCACATCTGTCCGAGGTCTACACCGCGGTAGGTGAGGTACAGTAGTAAGAAGCCAATGAAGAAAAAGGCCACGTACTTAATGACGTTTTTGACTTGTTTCTTCAAGATCAGGTGAGTCGGTTGGTTTCCGTATCGGGGAAAACGATGGTTGGTTTGAAAGTTTTTGCTTCCTCAAACTCGAGGTGGGCGTAGCTGATAATGATCACGATATCGCCAACTGCACACTTGCGAGCTGCAGGTCCGTTGAGGCAAACGTTTCCAGATCCGCGTTCACCCTTGATGATGTAGGTTTCTATTCGCTCGCCATTGTTGATGTTGACGATCTGAACCTTTTCACCTTCAATAAAATTGGCAGCGTCCATCAAGTCTTCATCGATTGTGATGCTGCCGATGTAATTCAAATCTGCTTCGGTGATGGTCACACGGTGCAGTTTTGATTTCATTACTTCAATTTGCATGGGGCAAAATTAGTATTTTTTCTGTGCTTCACTGTTGAATGAGGTCCGCTCAACGAGTTAACGCACAGACTTATTTTTCGGCTGCAAAGATACGGATTTCCGTCCTTCGGTTGATGGCGTGCTGGTCCTCATCACAATCACTTTCATCGTCACAATCGTTGAGCAATTCGCTTTCACCCATCCCTTTTGCGATAATTCGATTTTCGGGAACTCCTTTTTCAACAAGGTACTTTTTGGCTTCCTGAGCTCGCCTGTCTGAAAGTTTCATGTTGTATTCGTCAACTCCTCGCGAGTCCGTGTGGGAGGTCAGTTCAATTTTCACGTTCGGGTTCTTCTTCAAAATCGTCACCCATCTGTTGAGTTCTCGCATCGAGATAACATTGAGTCGATACTCATCTGTTGCGTAGTAGATATTGTCAACCACAAATTTCTCGTCATTTCTAATGTTGACCTTTTTGTTGGATTCGTCAACGATTTCTATTCCATCATTTTCCGAAGCTCGTTCGTAAACCGCTTCGTTTTTATCGTTCATCGGCACGGTGATTTCCTCATCGCCATCGTAAATCACCAGACTTAAAGAGCGATCGTCTTCGTTCATTTTCAGTTTATAAGTGGCGTTTGGTGAGATTTCCGAGAACTTGAAATTTCCAAAATCGGTGGTGTAGGCTAGCGCCATGAGCTCACCGTTGTCGTCCAAAATGTAGATCGGTTCTCCTTCTTCCACTTCCTCTCCCGATTCGTCAACGACTTTTCCTTCAAGGTCGATTTTCAGAATGCTCTCGTCCTCGTTTTCCTTCATCGCCATAGGCGGAATTTCGTCATTCGGCAGAATTTCAAAGATGAACAGCCCATCTTCATTCTGCACGATTCGCTGTTTTTTTCGACCATTTTCATCAGTGAGAAAAAGCACTGCACAGCGATCGATCTCGGGACTGCCACTGTCCAATTCAATGGAAAACTGTTCTTTTTCGCCAATTCCGGTCATCTTGAATCTACCTAACGAATCAGTTCGCGTTCTCAAAACCACCTCGTTTCGGGTATTTCTCAAAACGATGGCAGCGTTTCTTACCGGAGTGCCCTGGCATTCAAACAAACCGTGGCGAACTACTCCGTTTTGCTCAGCACTTGATTTTTCAAAAAAGTAGAGTGCGTCTTTCCCTGTTCGGTTTGAGGTGAGAAAGCCCTGATCTTCGTACTGATAAATCAGAAGGAAATCGTCCTTTTCAGAATTGAAAGGCTCATCGAGGTGACTAACTGACTTCCACTGATCGCTTCTGCTGGCGGAGTAGAGGTCGAGCTGGCCGATGCCTCCGGGCCGATTGCTGGAAAAGTAGAGTTGATCACCCCACCACGATGGGAAAATCTCATTGTGTTTACTATTCACTCCCGGCCCAAGATTAATGGGCTTAGTCCAGCCCGTGTCTGATTTCAAACTCACGTATATGTCCATTTCGCCTTCGCCTCCGGGCATGTTGGAACTGAAAAATAGTTGGTCGCCTGTTTCGCTCATCACCGGGTGAGCCAGGTGATAGTTGTCACTATTCCAGGGAAAGGAGTAGGGCTGTGACCACTTTCCGTTTTCGAAGTAAGAGTAGAAGATATTGAGTGTTTTGCTGCTTCCGGAAAAGTATCCGTTGGCACTGGAGAAAAAAATCACGGAGTCTTTTGGGGAATACGAGGCTGAGCCATCGTCATAAAATCCATCGAGCTTTCCTGAAAGTTTCTTAGGACTTTCCAGTTGACCAGCTTTTTCACCAAACTCAGCGAGGTGAAGCGAGTATGTTTTTTGAGCCTGACGATCGATCGTGTTGATCAGGTTTTCTTTTTCTGCAATTGAAAGGATTAACTGATTTTGAAAAATGCCTGTGGCCATCAGGTCCTGATCGACTTTGGGTACCTCAATTTTTTTGATACTCGTGCTTTCGGCCTGGCCCAAAGCCAAACTTGCAAGGCAGAGCAGCGAAATGAAAAATGCTATTTGACAAAGTCTTTTCTGCATTAAAAATATCTGATTGACGGTGCTGATTTTCGAAACTGAAAATTATAGCCCAGGAAAATTTCGTGGCTTCCGGTTTGACTGGCTTCGAGCGGATTAGTGAGTAAATCGAACGAGTAGCCTACGCGAAATCTCTTTGTGACATTCCACTCGGTGAAGAAAGACGGACCGAAATTTTGCCGGTAGCCAGCCCCAATCCAAAGAATGTCGTCATAGAGAACTGAGGCAAATCCTTCGGCCTGGGGTTTTACGTTTTCGGCCATTCGCAACATCGCAAAAGGCTTGAGTTTCCATTTTTCTGAAAGGGTAAAAACTCGACCTACAACTGCATTCAGGTGGTAGTAGCTCCGCGCATTGCTGCCATCGACAAAGACGAGATCTGCCGGGAAAATATGAGTTCCCTGCACTCCGATGTAAAATTTTGAGGTGTTGAAAAACAGCGCTGCATCAGTTGTAGGCGTAAGAGAGCTGAGATCCCCTCCGAGCAGGTAAATGTCGCTTTCATCTTTAGCTGTGAGTTCGCTTACTTTCATGGTTTGCTGCAGGGCTCCCGCTTGCAATCCGAACGATAGCATTCCCTTGGCAAACTTGATTTTGTAAGAAAAGCCAAGCTTCGCAGAAAACTGATTGCGTGCTCCGATACTTTCATTTCTCACCTGAAGTCCTACGCCAAACTTGTCGCGCTGAATGGGGCAGTGAAGAGAAATCTGCTGAGTGTTCGGAGCTCCATCGAGCCCGGTCCACTGATCGCGATAACGAATGGCCGTGGCCAGCCCGTTGTAGTTTCCGGCATAAGCCGCATTTACATCGTATAGGTTGAACGAGTGCTGTGTGAAAAGCCACTCCTGTTGCGCACCGGCCGAAGTAGAAATCACAATCCCAAGAGTGATGAAAACAAGTCGATATGTTTTTTTCGCCCAACTCATCTCAGCAGTTCGATGTATCCGTCAAAAGTTAATCCTCCAGCCTCTACCACATAGAAATAAGTTCCATCGGGAAGCTCGCTCCCGTTGTCGCCTACTCCTCGAAATACAGTCGTTTCATTGTCGTAGTTGTCGGCTTCCCAAACTGTTTGCCCCCATCGATTGATAATTTTCACCGTGTTTTGCTCGTATTCCGCCAAAGTGATGTTTTCGATAATCCAGGACTGGTTGTCGGTGGCTCCGTTGGGAAATAGCGTGTTGTAAAAGCTCAACTCGCAATCCTGGGAAATGTCCATCTCGCTGATTTGAATCACCGCTGAAAAGCTGCAGAATCCCGGGCCGGTAACTTCGAGCTTGTAGCTCCCAGGTGAAACACCACTGAGAATCAATTCTCCGGGTTGGCCATTCCAAAAAATCTCGTATTCGTCAGTCGCGCAGCCACTGATTGAGGTGATTTGAATGTTGCCATCAGAGCCGTTAGAGCACTGCGGGAAGGCAACCTGATAATCCACTTGCAGCGGATCAATTTGCTCGGGCTGCTGAAATCCCTGAGTTAGAATTGTGTTTTCCGAATCGCCCGTGGTGTACTCCGGCTGGCCCGCTGTGGAGTTGATTTTCACTCCTTCGCCTCCGGTAAGTGCAAAAGGCGAAATCACCTGCCTCGAGATCGTGACTTGTGCCGAAGCAAAAGAGACGATCAAAAAGAATGCGATGAAAATTCCTGTGTTCAATCTCATAAACCGGTTACTTTTCCTTCGATTACCCACCAGTTGCTGCCATCGCTCAGTAGAGTTGCGTTGTTTCGTTCAAAACCTGTCAGTAAAGGATTGGCAAACCCATCAACCGTTTCGCTTCCATTGGTTTCGATGATTAGGTCGTTAGAAACGGGATCGGTTGGTGGCAGCGCATAGCGTTTCAAAATGTAAATACGACCGGGACAGGAGGAGGCTGGAGGCAGTGAAACAGTGACATCACCACTGGTTACGTTTGCGAGAATCACGTGGTGAGTGTCATCGAGAACTACAGTCTGTGGCCCTGTAGCTGAAATGAAATTCACACCCATGGAGCCATTCAGCTCGAGTGTGCTCTGAGGATTATTGGTGCCAATCCCAATGTTGTCAGTAGTGTTGTGAACACCGGATGTGTTTTGAACCCAGTCGCCATCATCTACCAAAGATTCCAGAGGAACTACAAAACTGACCGACCCCTCGGTTACATTGAGGTTGGTGCCATCGAGTTCAATCACGGAAATGGCTTCGTTGGTTGTGTCGTTGTCGAGATCCTGAAAAGCAGGCAGAATATCTACCGTAAAAGTTTCTCCCGCCTCGGTGATCGTCAGGCTGCTATTGGTGAGCGTAAAATCGGTGATCAGCTCGTTGTTGGGGTTAGCATCCGCATCGTTTACATCGAGGGCCGTTTTTGCCAAATCGCTGTAAAAAGCAAAGGGCACTGTAAGGAACTGGCTGGTGCCGATTTCTTCGTAGCCCAGTCCCTGATCGATTTCCACTTTCAGAAAGAATGCTCCGTCTTGCCAGGAAATTTGAGCAATCGTTGCCACTTGTCCATTACCGGTGTTAGTTCCGTTGCCGATCATCAGGTCGAACAGTCCGAGCTCGGAAGTTGTGACAAGGTGCTCCTCTTCGTAAACGAGCTCCCCGTCAGCTTCTTCTGCAAGTATTCCCAGTCTTACGTTCAGGTTTGTAGTGATCAAGGGAGAGCCGTTGTTGTCGCGGGCAACAGCCTGGTAGCTGATTGCGTCCGGCACCGACTGCGCTATGATTAGATCGCTTTGCAGCAGAAAAAAGAGGCAGAAGATTGTCGCGAGAATTCGAAGCAATTTCGACATGATGGGTCAGTTTTTAGAACAGTATGAAATTAGGCTTTAACCCTGCCTGCACTTCGCACGCTAGTAGAAAATATCAACACCTCAGATTGGATAGACTGCAGGGGTGTATTTCCGCAAGTTTCCACAAAAGGAATTGCTACATCGAACTTGATCAATTCCTTCCCTTTTGTCTCGATTCCGCTCGACAACCGGCCTGCCCACGCACTAGCGGCTGGTGCGGTAGGAGGTTCTCGAGCGGAGTCGAGAGAGAGCGTGGCGATCAGAGTAAAGTGAGTGTCTGTATGTGATTACTTAATTACCATCAACTAAACAAGTATCGGAAAAAGAGCCATTATGTATTACATCATTTTGAGAAAAGCTGAGATGGAATAAAAAAATCCCCCAGCAAAATTTCACCGGGGGATTAGGTTTATGAGGGTTTTCATTGAGTAAAAGCGATTCTCGATTTTGTATGAACCTGAGTTTGACTCATATTTATAGTTTCAGATTTTCATAAAACGCAATAGGCAAGGCGCTTTTGAGAGGATCTAGCGAGCTAAATCGAACAAGAGCAACGTAGCATTATTGCGTTTTATGAAAAAATTCTTCGAATTCCGCTTTTAAACAGCAATTTCCGGCCTACAAGTCTGTTGAAATAGCTCGCTATTCCTTCCAAACTTGTAGTTGAAACTCACTGTTTAGAAGTGGTCTGAAGCCTAAACTATGAATCGAACTCAGGTTATGAATCTTTGCGTCCTTCAATGATTTCATCCACCACTTCAGGATCTTGCAGCGTGGAAGTGTCACCGAGATTTTCAAAGTTGTTTTCGGCAATTTTCCTCAAGATTCTGCGCATGATTTTTCCGGAACGTGTTTTAGGTAAACCGTTGGTGAACTGTATTTTGTCCAGTTTGGCGATCGGCCCAATGTGCTCCGTGATCACCTGATTGATTTCCTTCTTGAGATTTTCATGCTGACGACTTTCGCCCGTTTCTTTCAGAATGATAAATCCGTAAAGGGCATTTCCTTTCACATCGTGCGGGTAACCTACAATGGCCGACTCGGCAACAGCAGGGTGTTCGTTGATTGCATCTTCGATAGGAGCCGTGCCGAGGTTGTGACCGGAAACAATCACCACATCATCCACGCGACCGGTGATGCGGTAGTAGCCCACGGCATCTCTGAGTGCTCCATCTCCGGAAAAATATTTGTTGTCGAAAGCCGAGAAGTAAGTGTCTTTGTAGCGCTCGTGATTTCCCCAGATCGTGCGCGCCATTCCCGGCCAGGGGAACTTGATACAAAGCCTGCCGTCAACCATGTTTCCTTCAATTTCTTTTCCTTCTTCGTCCATCAGCGCTGGTTGCACACCGGGGAGCGGGAGAGTGGCGTAAGTAGGAATCGTTGGAGTAACATAGGGAATCGGAGCTATCATAATCCCACCGGTTTCTGTCTGCCACCAGGTGTCGGCAATCGGGCTACTCTTTTTACCCACATTGTCGTTGTACCAGTGCCAGGCTTCCTCGTTGATCGGCTCTCCAACGCTGGCCAGCACTTTTAGTGAAGACAGGTCGTGCTTTTCGATGTAGTCGAGGCTTTGTTTTGCCAGCGCTCTGATGGCTGTTGGAGCAGTGTAAAACTGATTCACTTTGTGTTTCTCCACCACTTGCCAAAAGCGGCTGTAATCCGGATAATTCGGTACACCTTCGAACATTACTGTGGTGGCTCCATTCGCCAAAGGTCCATAAACGATGTAGCTATGACCGGTGATCCATCCGATGTCGGCCGTGCACCAATACACATCATCATTCCTGTACTGAAATACATTTTTGAAAGTGTAGGCTGTATAAACCATGTAGCCAGCGCTGGTGTGCACCATTCCTTTTGGGGTTCCTGTGGAGCCCGAAGTGTAGAGCACAAACAGCGGATCCTCAGCATCCATAATCTCTGGTTCGCATTCGTCCGAAGCTTTGTCGAGCAGTGGTTGTAACCACTTATCGCGGCCGTCTTCCATGTGAATGTCGGAGTTGATTCTTTTGGCAACGAGTACATTCTTTACTCCCGGGCATTCTTTTAGAGCTTCATCAACGATTCCCTTCAGGTCAATCGTTTTGGCACCGCGATAAGAACCGTCTGAGGTAATCACCATTTTGCAATCGCTGTCCTTAATTCTTGTGGCGAGAGCCGTGGCCGAGAACCCGGCAAAAACCACGGAGTGCACCGCGCCAATTCGGGCACAGGCCAAAAGTGAAACAGCGAGTTCCGGAATCATTGGCAGGTAGATGCAAACACGATCGCCTTTTTCGATGCCATTTTCTTTCAGCACGTTGGCGAACTTGTTCACTCGCTCGTGAAGCTGATTGTAGGTGATATGCTGAGCTTTTTCTTCAGGGTCATTGGGTTCGAAAAGGATGGCTGTTTTGTCACCTTTTGTTCTCAGGTGACGATCGATACAGTTTTCCGAAACATTGAGTTTTGCACCTTCAAACCACTTTATTTCCGGTTTGCGAAAATCCCAGCTCAATACGTTGTCCCAGTGTTTTCTCCAGAGGAAATGTTCTTCGGCAATTTCGCTCCAAAAAACTTCCGGCTCGCGCACCGATTTTCGGTAAACTTTAAAATATTCTTCTAAATGCTTGACGTGGTAATTACTCATAGGTTATTATGAAAAGGTTTTTAAATAATTCTTTGGAAGAAGGATGAGAAAAGTAAGGTAGAGCGAAATTTACAGAATTATTTCTACAATTTCAGAAGGCCGCTTTTGGCTGACGGAGATTGGGGATTTTAATTCTCTGCAGGGTCGTCTCCGAGTAAAAAACCATAAGGTCGGGAAGAGGGGTTGTTGTCTAAAATCACCTTGAGACCACCGAGCAGCGGAATGAAGAGAATCATTCCCGATACACCCCAAATAATTCCTCCCAGAACGATAGCAACCAGAACAGCAAGAGGATTCAGTTGAACATGGCGCCCCACGATAAGTGGTGTGATGATGTTGTTTTCCAGGATCTGAATTCCCCAGAGACATGCCAGTGTGATGATGGGGTAAAATAGGCCGTCCTTGGTAATCATGACGTAGAGAATCGAAACAAGCGATGCGATGAAAACACCCACAAAAGGAATGAGGTTGAAAACAGCCAGGAAAATCGCAAAGAAGATGGCGTGCTTCACTCCAAGGATAGTGAACAAGAGATACACCAAAACAGCAACTACAGATGTGACTACAACCATTCCGGTAAGGTATTGCTGAACCACATTGGTGGATTTCCAGACCGTGTGCAAAACGGCATCGCGGTGTTCGTTTTGGTAGAGCAATTGGAAAAACTGCTTGATCCGATTTCTGTAGAGCAAGATGAAGAACGTATAAACCGGAAGCATCCCGAGGAATACGATGGTCTTTACAGTGTTCGAAAGGGCAATGCCAATAGAAGAAACACTGTCTTGCAAGAAACCACTGATGCGATTGAAAAACTCTGAAGGCTGTTCCTTGTAGGGGATTCCTAGATGACTGTCGATGAATTGTCTGAGATCTTCGAGGTGGTTGTTGAGCTTGCGCATGAGAACCGGCATATCGTTCAGCAGGTTCCCGATTTGGGAAGAAAGTAAAAAGATCACTCCACCGATAATGATCGTGAGAATGATCACGCTGCCGAAAGTTGCCAGAACTCTGTATCGGAGCCACCTCTCAAGTTTCTTCTGAATCGGCAGAATCAAAAGCGAGAAAAGCACGGCCCAGCTCAGTGGGAGTAGCAAGGTTCGCGCATAAGTCATCGCGACTATCACCAGAGTAACACCGATGGCGATGAAGGCAAATTTGGCGTAAGTCGGAAAATTTTGAGTTGACACTTTTGGTTGAGAAAATGATTAACTGAAGCTAAAATAGCTCAACTGAAACCTTTATCCAATGACTGAGATCATGCAAGGGCAAAATAAAAAGAGCGGCTCCCTGGCCGCTCTTTCCAATGATTGATTTTAGTTCGCGCTTTTACGCGGAAACCTTCTGGTTGAATTCTTTGATAGCTACGCTCAAATCGTAAACATCGGTGTTGAGTTTATCTTCCAGAATGCTCGCTCCGGCAGCAGACCTAAATCCACCTGCACAATGAACCACAACGGGCTTGTCTCCTGGCAACTCATTGGCTCTCTCGCGCAACTCGTGTAGCGGAATGGCGATGGCATTTTCAAAAATTTTGCCTTCCTTCACTTCCGAAGCGTTGCGGATGTCGACAATGGTGAAGTCGGATTGGTTGGACTTAAACTTGTCGAGATCGAGAATTGGCGTTTTCTCTTTCAGGTTTCCTGTGGCCACTGCTGCGCCTCTGATTTGCTTCTCGTAGCCGATTTTTGCAGATCGCTTAATGGCTCCTTCGAGTTGCTTTTTATCCGAAGCTACAAGATAAAATTCCTCTCCGGGGTTCACTGTAGATCCGAGCCAGGTTTCAAACTTGTCCCCTTCGGTAAGCATGATGTTGATCGATCCTTCAAGATGGCCTTTTTTGAATTCCTCTTGCTGGCGCACATCGATAATGAGCGAGCCACCGGGAATTTCGTCAGTCCCACTGAGTCGTTTTACATCGGCAGTACTTTTCTCAAAAGATTCTGCACCTTCTTTATTGATGTCAACATCGTAACCAAAATACTTTGGAACAAACGGCTGGTCTTCGAGCAGAGACTTCACAAAACTCTCTTTGCTCATTTCCTGAAGCGCCCAGTTGGTCTCTTTCTCCTTGCTCATAACACTCGAGTTTTCACTGCTCATGTTTTTTCCGCAAAGCGATCCCGCACCGTGAGCCGGGTAAACCAAAGTTTCGTCTGAAAGCTTAAGCAGCTTGTTGTGGATGGTGTCGTACATGTCTTCCGCCAACTGCTCTCTTTTGGCTTTTATTTTGCCGGCACTTTCGCGCAAATCGGGTCGACCAACGTCTCCTACAAAAAGGGTGTCTCCGGTGAAAGCCGCCTGTTCTCCGCTATCCCGATCGGTAGCAACAATCGTGATGCTGTCTGGCGAGTGCCCCGGAGTGTCGATGGCTTTGAAAGTAATTTTGCCAATTGACAGTTCTTTGCCTCCGTCAAAAGCCTCGTGCGGGTAGTCGGCACCTACTTTTCCGCTAACGTAAATGATAGCGTTTTTCTCTTTGTGGATTTGCAGGTGACTGCTCACGAAATCTGCGTGAGGGTGTGTTTCAAAAACGGCAACGATTTCAGCGTTTTGCTCTTTGGCGAAATCGTAATAAGGCTTTGGATCGCGCGCTGGATCAACAACTGCCATCTTTCCTTCGCTCACCACTGCATAAGATGCGTGAGCGAGTGCGTCATCATAAAATTGCTTGATATTCATTTCTTGTCTTTCTTTTTTCAGTTATTAATTTAACAATTTGACTTTCAAATTGTGCTCAGTTTTTATCTGAGACTTTTGCTCCGATCGGTCAGAAGTTGACGTTTGCGATCAGATTGAAATGGTGAAAGTTCGTTCTGTAAGCCATGTCCTCATCGGTCATCTCGTCTGGGTCTTCGCTAAGCCTTCCAACGTAGAGAAAGCTCACCTCGAGTCCCTTCAGCAGGTGGCCAAATTGATGAGTGATCGTTGAGGTCACTTGATTGTAAACCGGCAAATTGTATTTATTGAACGCTACGTTGTTCCTTCCGGTGGACTCAACACGGTTTAGGAATATGGATAAATCCAGAAGTTTCTGCTTCGCCTTTCTCAATTCGTAAACCGCTCCCAGCTGAAAGATGTCCAGATTTCCCAGGCCGTCTACCCAGCTTCGTGGCTGCGAAACGTAAAAGTTTTCTCTTCCCATTTCTCTCGGGTAAAGAAACCGACCGTTGTCAAAGGCGTGGAGGTAAGCTCCGCTGAATCTGAAACATCCTTTTTTGAATCCCGCCTGACCGGAAATTACATCCGCTCGCTCATCTGGCTGCACATACCGCTCTGCGTAGTCCAGCTCCGATTGCTTTGGTAAAGGGTGCTGATGAACGTACTGCACTCCGGCAAAGAATTCATCGTTTTCCCAGTCGGACTGAAACCAGTAGGTGCTTGAAATTCTATCGAAAACGTAAGCCCAAATCTGATTGGTCCAGGATTCTGAAGAGTGATACTTGTAACCAACAACCGCCAATCCGCGAGAAGAGGCAGTTTCGTGATATTCAGCAGGGGTTCCATTTGGTTCAAAACCATTTCCAGACTGACCAATGGCTTCGTTGAGGTCGTACCACTCGGTCATACCACGGGGCGAAACTCCATTGATGAATCCAATTCGAGCTGCGTGATTTTTTGTTTCAATCCCACTCCAAAAGCCGCGGTAAACAAATGGTTTCATTCGTCCATCACGCATCAAGAGGAGTGGCCCTTCGTTGATGTTTTGCTTTCCGTAGGTGATCCAAAATTGTTTCGACCGATAGCGCAAATAGAGCTCCTCGAGTCTGTCCAGGTCATTGCCGACTTGCGGTCGGTGAACATCATAGAGCTCAATCTCCCACTTTGCCGAAGCACCAGGGTCTTCCTCATTGTACAAATTTGAAGAAGCTGTGCGATAGGTAAAAATTCCTTTTACGCCAGCTTCGAACCCTTTCCAGTTGGCTGTGCTGTAGTGAAGAGCACCTCCTGTAGCGTTGGTCCAAAAGTCGCGGTCATCGCCTCGGTTGTTGGTGGCCATGAAATAGTTTCGGAAGTGGCCATGGAAGTGACCTTCCGAAAATACTTCTCTTATGTTGTGTACAGCCAGCGAATCTTGATGTTGCTGGCCCCAGCAAACAGAGAGGCCAGCTGCTGACACAACTGAGAAGGCCATTGCGATTATTTTTTTCTTCAAATTCACGGGTGCAAAATTCTTTGATTGCTCGTGAAACTGAAGTAACCAATGTTACGCGATTGTGCTAAAGCCCTGCATCAGTGGCTGTGCTCTGCTCCTTCTTTGTCCTTTTCGGCCTGCAGGTAGTAAGCATTGTTTAGTGCGAAATTGGCCTCCTCCGGGATCTTCTCACTAAATTCTACAGCCGTCCATCCTTTGTACGACTTTTTTGGAGTGAGCTCCACAGCTGTAAATTCCCATTCTTCAGGGTCCTCGGGCGTTCCCTGCTGCGCCATAAAAGCCATGAAATGACTGCCCTCGCTCACGATGGCTTGCTCGGGAAGGGCTGCGAAATTCTGGCTGTCAACATGAATTTCACCCTGGATGTACATTCCCGGAATCAGGTTTCCGGTTTTGTTGTTGATCTCTGCATGAATGTGAATGGCTTTTGGATCTTGCTCGAATTTTTTACCCACGGCATAAATTACTGCAGAAAGCTCCTGGCCGGGAAGAGACTCTACTGTGAACGTGATTTCCTGTCCCTTCTCTACCTTGGCTACGTCTTTTTCAAACACCATGAGGTCGGCATGAATATGCTCCACATTTACGATCTCAAAGAGTGGTGTATCTGGTGACACGTACTGACCTGTTTTGACTTCAACCATCGTGATGCTTCCGTTGATGGGACTTTTTATTGGTAGCTTTTGATAGAATTCCCCCTCCCTGATCCGATCGGGGTTGAGGCCAAGTTGGCGCAGTTGTGCTTCGTGACTTTTCACAGTAGACTGAGCGGTGAGATATTCTGATTCCGCCTGTTGAAATTCTTTTCCCGAGCCGACTTCGCTTTCGTAGAGCTTTTTCTTTCTCTCAAAGTCTTTCTTCAAAAACTGAAGGTTGTTATACGCTTTCAGGTAAGTGCTTTGCAACTCAGTGAGACTCGGGTGCGATAGGTATGCCAGCGTTTGACCTTTTGAAACATCGTCTCCTTCGATTACTTGAATGTCGTAAACATTTCCGCCCAAAATGGCGGTGACTGTCGCTTCGTTTTGAGGGGGGACTTCCAGACGGCCGTTGGCCATAACCGAGCTTTTCAAATCGCGCATTTCCATTTTGCCAACTTTCATTCCGAGGTCCTGAAACTGGGCGGCAGTGAGGTGCACTACATTTTCGCTGTGATGTTCTTGAGCTGCATTGTCAGCTTCATGGTTGTGATCGTCATGGTTGTGCTGATTGTCGCTGCAGGCGGAAAATAGTACCGCGGCAGTAAAAAGTGAAAAAAGAGTTGATCTATTTATGATTGATGTTCTCATGATTATTCGTTGTTAGAGCTTAAAAAATATTCGAGTTGAAAACGAGCGTTGAGAAAATTCTGAAGCGCTTCTTGAGCCTGCACTTCCACCTGCACGGCTTCGCGCATATTTTGAATAAAAACGGTGTAGTCGATAGCGCCCTCGTCAAAGGCCAGAACCGTTCCCTTCCGTTGTTCTTCGGCAAGAGGTAGCGCTTCCTCGCGATAGAAGTTCAGGGAACTTTGCCATTTCAGAAACTCCTGTACTGCGGATTGATAGCGCGCTTCCAGTTCCATTTCTTTTTGGAGCAGCTGTTCGCTGGCAATTTCTGTTTGGATTTTAGCTGCCTGCGATTGCCCCCGGGTTTGCATAAAAAACAGCGGAATGGAAATGCCCAGCTGGTACTGATAAAAACCGGTCTCACCGAGGATTTCCTGAGGTCCATACTGCGCATTGAACTTCGGGAAGTACTGCGCATTCACTGCTTTTTTATTGGCCTCGGCAAGGTTTTTCTTCTCACTTGCCAATTTCAGTTCCGGGTGAGTTGTAATTTTTGACTCAGGCATCAAGGGTGTCGACCATTCTTCTGGCATTTCTGCACTAGGAGCAAAAGAAGAATCTGTAACCAGCCACAAGTTCAGCTTACTTAGGGCCGCAGCGTAGTCGTAGTCGGCCTGCTCCTTTTGCAGCTTCATCTTTTTGGCCTGGTTGGCAGCCGACAGGTATGCTAGTTTCGAGGTTTCTTCCACTTCAAACCTCAGCTGAGCGCCTTTTTCAAACTCGGTGTAAATCGAATCGATTCGCTCGAAAAGCAAGAGCTTTTGACGAGCTACCAGCGCATCACCGTAGGCTGATTTTACCTCTCTCTTCAACTGCTCAATGCTGAGGTTGAGTGCAGCTTCAGACAATACAACCTGTTGCTTTTGAGCTTTCATTTTTGGAGCAACGCCCAGCAAGTCGATGTTTTGTTGTTGAACACCGATGAAAGTGTATACCCCTTCGCCATTTTTTACTTCTTCGCCAGCGGTAAAAACCTGCGTTTGACCGAGGTCCCAGGCGGTTTTCTTCAGTGCTTCGCTGCTTTCAATTTGCAGTCGCGCGGCTTTGAGCTGTGGATAGTTTTCCAGTGCTCTCTCGAGAAATTCTTCTATCGAAAGCTCCGGAAGATCATCTTGCGATTGGGCCGGGCAGAAGCTGACGCTCAGAAGCGAAAACAACACGATGAAAAGTGAAACGGGCTTTCCGTTCTTTTTGAATTTATTGTTGTGCAACATCTGTCTGCGTTTTTTCAGTTGATTTTTCTGTCCACCTGTAGAGCACAGGCAGGATAAAAAGCGTAAGGAGAGTAGCAGTAAAGAGTCCGCCAATCACTACGGTAGCCAATGGACGCTGAACTTCTGCTCCCGATGAGGTGGAAAGTGCCATGGGCAAAAAGCCCAAAATGTCGGTCAGTGCTGTGAGCAAAATAGGGCGGATTCTTCTTCTCGCTCCCATCCTAATTCTTTCACCCAGATCGGTGACACCTTCTTCTTTGAGCTCGTTCCATCCGCTGATGAGCACCAGACCATTGAGCACCGCCACTCCAAAGAGCACGATGAATCCAATTCCTGCGGAAATACTAAATGGCATGTCGCGCAGCCAAAGAGAAAACACTCCACCAATTGCTGCGAGGGGAATGGCCACGTAAATCATTCCCGTCTGCTTCACCGATTTTAGTGCAAAGAAGATCAGAATGAAAATTAGCAGCAAAGCCACGGGTACCACGAACTTCAGTCTCTTTGTGGCTCTTTCCAGGTTTTCGAATGCACCACCGTAGCGGATGTAGTAGCCTGGCGGAAGGTCGAGCTCGGCATCCAGCTTTTGCTGAATTTCTTCAACCAGAGATTGAATGTCTCGACCGCGTACGTTCACCCCCACATAGGTTCTGCGGTTGGTGTTGTCGCGACTGATCTGCATCGGCCCCGGCTCGTAGCTCACCTCAGCCAGTTCTTTGAGTGGAATCTGACTGCCATTAACCGTGGTAACGAAAAGTGATTGAAGGTCACTGATGTCGTTTCGGGAGGCTGAGTCCAGTCTCACCACCAGGTCAAACCGTCTTTCTCCTTCGAAAATGGTTCCGGCTTTGCCACCTGCAAAAGCCGTTTCGATCAGCTTGTTAACTTCGCTCACGTTAACCCCGTACTGCGCCAACTTTGCGCGGTTGTAGTCCACCGTCATCTGGGGTAACCCCGAAGTCGCTTCCACTTTCATGTCACCAACGCCCTTTACTGTACTGATGATGTCGCCCATTTCTTGTGCTTTTTCAGCCAAAACATCGAGGTCTTCACCGTAAAGTTTTACGGCAATGTCTTCGCGGACTCCGGTGAGCAGCTCGTTAAATCGCATCTCAATGGGCTGGGTGAATTCGTAGTTCACTCCGGGAATCACACTGATACGTTCCTTGATCTTTTCAATCAGCTCTTCTTTTGTTTCTGCCGAAGTCCATTCGTCTTTGGGTTTCAACGTGACGATGCAATCACCAACGTCCATCGGCATGGGATCGGTAGGAACTTCAGCAACACCAAAACGAGTCATGGCGTGATTCACTTCCGGGAAATTGTCGAGAAGGATTTTTTCGATCCTGGTGGATGTTTCGATACTCTCGCTGAGTGAACTTCCGGGCTTGAGGATGATGTGAAAAGCCAAATCGCCCTCATCGAGTTGTGGTATGAATTCGCCTCCCATTCTGGTGAAAGTGAAAATCGCCAGCGCCAGCAGCACCACAGCAGAACCGATCACCAGGAATGCTTTGCGAAGTACGCGAGCCAGTGTTTTCTCGTAGATTTCTTCTAGCTTTTCTACGATTCGGTCGCCCCACGACTTTCGCTCTTTGCCAGAAACGCGAATGAAGAGCGCAGAAATCATCGGAACGTAGGTGAGGCACAAAATCATGGCGCCCATCATGGCAAACATGAAAGTGAGTGCCATTGGCTTAAACATTTTTCCTTCTACTCCTTCGAGAAAAAGGATGGGCAAGAAGACAATCAGGATAATGAGTTGGCCGAAGAACGCAGAGTTCATCATTTTCGAAGAAGCCGAGTAGGTGGCATCATCGCGCTCCTGCTGGTTCATTGTTTTTCCTTTTCGCACTTTCTGATAAATGAAAAATACTGTGCCTTCCACGATGATGACGGCTCCGTCCACAATGATTCCGAAGTCGATGGCACCCAGACTCATGAGGTTGGCCCACACGCCAAACACGTTCATGAGGATGAAAGCAAAAAGCAGCGCCAGTGGAATTGTGGAAGCCACAATGAGACCGCCACGCCAGTTTCCGAGAAGGAAAACAAGAACGAAAATCACGATGAGCGCACCTTCGAGCAGGTTGTTGCCAACGGTTGACGTGGTTTCTCCGATCAGCTCGCTTCGGTCCATAAACGGAACGATTTCCACGCCTTCGGGCAGCGACTTTTGGATTTGCGACATGCGCTCTTTCACCGATTCGATGACATTGTTGGAGTTGGCACCTTTCAGCATCAGAATCATTCCGCCAACGCCTTCTTCACCGTCTTTGGTGAAAGCACCGTAGCGAATTGCACTGCCCATTTTTACATCGGCCACATCGCCAATGGTAACTGGAATTCTGCCGCCAGGCTTCACCACGATATGTTCGATATCGGCCACATCGCGCGCCAGTCCTTCACCGCGAATGAAGTTGGCAAGGTGGTTTTTTTCGATGTAGGCACCACCTGTGTTTTGATTGTTCTTTTCAAGTGCCGCAAAAACATCGTTGATGCTGAGGTCGATGGCTCGAAGCTCATCAGGGTCAACAGCCACTTCGTACTGCTTTAGTTTTCCGCCAAAGGCATTAACTTCTACCACGCCCGGAACCATGGCCATTTGACGCCTCACGATCCAATCCTGAATCGACCGCAGCTCGGTGATGGAATACTCATCTTTATGAGCCGGGTCTACTTCCAGCGTGTACTGAAAAATTTCGCCAAGACCAGTAGAGATGGGCCCCATAAACGGGTCGCCAAAGCCCTGAGGGATTTCGTCTCGCACCCGGTTGAGCTTCTCGCTCACGAGCTGGCGTGGGAGATAAGTGCCCATGTCGTCTTCAAAAACGACTGTCACCACCGACAGTCCAAATCGCGAAACAGATCGGATTTCGACTACTCCGGGGAGGTTCGACATCGAGACTTCCACCGGATAGGTGACAAACTGCTCAATGTCTTCGGTACCCAGGTTTGGTGCCTGCGTGATCACCTGAATTTGATTGTTGGTGATATCTGGAACCGCGTCAATCGGAACGCGTGTCATGCTCCAGATTCCTGTGCCGATGAGGGCCAGGGTAAATAATCCTATCAGGAGTTTGTTCCTGATGGAAAAGGCAATGATGTTATTGATCATTGGAAAAATGACTTTAATTCAACTTCGTGAAAATTGGAAGCGGTGCACAAACCGCCATAAATCAGAAAGAGTTGAATTAAGCCTGGGGTGGTTGAAAAGGAGCCTCTGAAAAATCGATGCTTGGCGAGGCCTTGTAGAACGAGCTCAGTGATGCATTGAGTTCACTATCCACTGGAAGATCGAATTGCACTTGTGCTATCTGGAAAGTGGTAGCGTGGCAGTTGTGCCCATCGCCCTGAAACGGCAGGTCATCGTGCTTGTCGTTGTGGTTTTCTTCGTGCGAACTCATGTCGAAGTAGTGTTCAGCGAGAAAACCCCAAAATGAATTATCGCACTCCACCTTGTGCTCTTCGAAATGCTCGAAAAGAGAAGGGAGTTTTTGGATCTCGCAGCCCATATCCGCAAAAGGGAAGAGCCCTTTGGCGAGGAAAAGAAAGATGAACGCTATGGCTGCTAGTGATCTCATTGACTTTTGCGAAGGTAATAATTTAGTTTTTGACTGTAAATCTGAGTTCTCGCATTTACAAAGCCACTTTTTAAAAAGTTGGGAAAACTGTACATTGGTCAGTGAAAGACCTGGGCAAGTAGAGTGCATTGAAGATTTGCAAAAGTCAGTTGGCGAAAATGATGGCGTATAGGGTTTAACTTCTTGATAAACAGTTAAATAAAATAATCAGCACATAGTTGGATAAAGAGACATGTCACTTTAGCAACAGTTGTGCGCAATTTAAAATCGACAAAATTGAAATCACTAATCATCTCATTTTTCATTCTTCTAAGTCAAAATTTAACAGCTTTTGTAATCACCGTACGTGACTACATTGTCTTTGAAGGAGATACAATGATCATGTTGAATAGTCCTTTAGAACCTTATTTCGACTTGTTTCCTGATAAATATCCTGAAACTGACGAATATTTATATGGCGCGACAAAACAATATTTTGCTACGTTCGAATTCAAAGACTCTGTTTTATACTTGACATCTGTAATCACGAGAAGGTATGATCAAGACAGCTCTTTAATACAAATGAATGTGATTTCTGAAATTTTTGATGGTCGACAAAAAGTGGAAATGAACTGGCTCTCATCTTACCTCGTATTTGGGACCGACATATTAGGACATGAAAGGGTTGTTGGAAACCAGAAAAATGAAGACTTTTTCATAGTTCATATTGAAAATGGAAAGTTGATATCAAGGAAAAAAACCTCCCCAAAACAGATAAAAAGATTTAGACGCAAATTATTCAAAGAATTTGTCGACACTAGAGAATATGAGTATTTATCAGAAAAATACTTTAATATGAAACAAAAGAGAATCGAATCTATATTAGGATATAGAATATTCGATCTTACATCGAGAATTGAAAAAGAAAAAACTGCGCACAACACAAAATAAACGCAATGCGGCTTTATCCGTTCTTCGTTTCATGTTCACGGTCGACAAAAACGTGTTCCGTAATTTTAACTAACGTTGGACGAAGCCGCACTGACGTTTATTAAATACGTTGTGGTTAATTGCCCGCTGGCCGAAAAAAGAAAAAAAGAAAGGCGCACGCTCAAGGCTGGCGCCCAAGGCTAACCCAACACACCACACAGG
>NZ_JBEGHD010000018.1:0-75648 GCF_049334165.1 Halocola ammonii | reverse complement strand
ACCGGAGCTTCATCGTCAAGGTCGTAGACAAACGTGTTGTCCGGTCCTGTTGGGCTCATTGAGCCGAGTGCATTTCCGTTGCAGTCTTCCAAAACAGTGTAGAACGTGATTCCTCCGTTGTCGATGAGTTGCTGCGTTACAGCCGGACCAAAGTCGATGGTCCAGATCTGATTGGCGTCATCGTAAATAACACTCACACCAGCATTGGCAAAATCTGTGGCTGCCTGTGCACTTCCGTAAGGATCCCCTGCATCGGCATAAACCGTAAACTCCGGTAAGCTGTTTTGAAGGGAATGATCCACTTCAAGTGAGAACAGGTTGTCGTCTGATGCGTCAACTGTCCAAACGAAGTTTCCTCCGTTGAGGCATTCGCCCACTGCTGAAGCTGATACGTTTTCAAGAATTGGGGCAGCTCCATCTGTGACAGTTATCACTTGATTCGCAGTTCCAGTATTGCCGCAACCATCCGTATAAGACCAGGTTCTTGTTATCGTTTCGAAAACACCGTTTCCAGGAACGGAGCTATCCGACCCCATAACACTTCCAGTGCCATCGCAGTCATCCGTCCATGCTAGAGAAGTCATTGAAGGAATCTCCGAAACACAGTCAACTGAGACATCAGCCGGAACTCCGTTGAATGTCGGTTCGGTTGTATCGTCATATTCAATTTCGTGAACCACCTGTACACTGGCTCCACATTCATCCGTGATAGTGTAAGTTCTTATTACTGAAGTCGGGCATGAGCCTGTTACATCATCCGAAGATGTAACTACCAAATCCCCATCCTCTGTGACAGCATCTGATATTTCAAGATTCCCGTCTAAGGCTTCCAATCCGGTAACCGAAGTTACGGCAGCAGGTGCGGAGCATCCTTCAATATCTGAAGCAGAGAGAGCGCCTGAAACTACTGGAGCTTCATTCACATAAATCTCAATTTGATATCCTGTAACATCTGCAAGAACACACCCGTTGTCATCGGTCAATGACGAAAGAATCACTGTGTGAGATCCCGTTGAGAGTGTTCCGCTAAAAAGTTGATCACCATCGCCAACATCATCCGCTGAATCAGTATTTCCATCCAGTGTCCACACCAGATCGTAAGGTGCTTGCCCTGATAATCCTTGCAAACTCGCAGTGATTGTTTCACCTTGACAAAAACTAAAATCGGAATTGAATCCTGCAACTTCGCTATTGATTAGGATGTTGACGTCAGGTTCTTCAAGTATTATGATTTCAGCTGAGTAAATACTTGATGGATTGGTCACTTCAAGACCATTATCGTCAGTTATTGAGGTCAATTGAACAGTGTGAACACCAGGGCTTAATGTTCCATTAAAAAACTCGAAGCCTACAGGCGAATTATTTGCAATAAACTGATTTCCATCTACTTCCCAAACCAAATCAAAAGGAGCAGTTCCCGAAACAACCCCATCGAGAGTCACGGTTATATTTTCGTTGGCGCAATACTCAAGCTCTGAGTTGAAGCCCAAAATCTCATCATTAAAAGCGATATCGATTTCGGGTTCTTCAACTACATTAACTGTAAATGATGGTGCATCAGTAAGGAAGTTTGTCCCTGAAAAAGCGATTTCTGAATAGTTCGCAATTCCCGGTTGTTGCATTATATGGTCAATATTGAAGCTTGAGCCAGGCGTTGACCCAGGAGAAACTTCAAAGGTCACTTCCATGAACTCAAAGGAACCGGTAAGGGGAGTTGCCCCAAAAGAAACTTTGGATAGCAAAACATTTCCATTCGTATTATCGATAATATTTCCAAATGAGACATTCAGCTCTGGAGGCGCCAAATCCACAATAGGTCCAATAACTTGCAATCCAGAGGGATCGTACTCCAAGGATGCCGTAACTCCTGTTACAAGTCCATCTGTATTCACACCCACGAGCAACGTGAAGTTCTCGCCCGGTTGAACATTAATTTCATTTGTCACAGCCCCATCTACGGAATTGTAAAACTCATAAAATTGAGCTTTGGAGTCATTCGAAATAAGACTCAAAATGATTATAGAAAGAGTGATTAATGACCTATTCAAAAAGCCTTGAAAGTAGTTCATATGCTTGTGGTTATTGAGTATCGTTTTCATTGTTATCCTTGTTTCTAGTCTTTTCAATGTTCTTGAGTTTTAGTTGGCGTTTGGTTCATCACCGGTCATGAGGAATGAAGCCGAAATAACAGTCACATCAGACGCTGTGATTGCTCCATCACAATTATAATCTGCTACTGGATTGAAATTGGGGTCGGCAGTTGTGGATAAGAATGCATCTGATGCTACAGTACCATCGGCTGCAGTAACAGCATTATCGCCATTTAAGTCTCCTCCGATTATGCTTCCCACATTCAGATTATTTGAACCAGAATTGATGCTCACGTTGTCAAAGCCTTTCTGTAAGTAGCCTTCGACTTTCACGAAGATGTCGTAATTACCAGGTGCTATTCCAGATGCAGGAGTAGAAAACTCACCATTTTGATCAACTGTGAAATTGTATTGCTCAACCAGAATAGTCGTACCCGGCTGATAAAACTTAATCGTTCCATTGCGATTTCCACAGTCCTGGTTCCAATCGACAGTTCCTTCAACTGTTCCGACTATTGGTGTACCCGCACAATCGCAATTGCTGTCGTATACATCATTTTCTGTGAGTGGATCTCCGTCATCGCAAGCATCTCCTGGATTGATGACTGTGAGGTCTATCGTTATTGTGCTATCACAACCGGCCTGGTTTGGTATTACTGCTGTGTAAACTCCGGTTGAAGTGTAAATCGCACCATCTGGCGCAGTGTAGGTTGCACATGCTGTTTCTGTAATTGAACTGGCTGTGCTTTCGAGAATCGTAAGGTCCAATGTATCAATGTTAGTACAGCCGTTTGCTGGATATGTCACATTGGTGTATTCTCCAGTTTCTGTGAAAACAGTTCCGTTCCATTCATAAGTGTCGCATGCTGTTTCAGCAGTGTAAGTTCCCGTAAGTGGATTTACAACAACAGTAGCTGAATAAAGTGAAGGATCAGTTAATGAACATCCGTTGGCATCGGTTACTGAAGTAATCTGGACTTCGTACGTTCCCGCAGCCAATTCTCCACTGAAGATGCTTTCGAATTCATTTACTGTAACACACTCGATAGGATCGCTATCTAGTTGATAGCAAATTTCGAATGGACCTACTCCTGAAATCGCATCACAAAGTGTAACGTCTATCGTTTCATCTTCGCAGTAGGTGAATGTGTCCTCGTATCCGGCTGGATTTCCATTGAAACAGATTCCGACATCCACAGTGCTCACAATCGTTACTGTTGCTGTGCAAGTGTGTGTGTTTCCAGCGGCATCCTCTACTGTCAGTTCAACATCGTTGTCGCCAACATCCGCACAAGTGAATGAATTTGGAGTAACGCTCATGCCGGTAATTCCGCAATTATCGCTTGAACCACCATCAACGTCAACAGCTGTAATTGTGGCTGAACCATTCACAAGGTCAACTGATATGTCTTGACATATAGCAACCGGGTCTACATTATCTTCAACGGTCAATGCAAATGAGCACGTTTCTGTATTTCCGCCAGCGTCAGTAGCTGTGAGCGTTACTGTGTGATTTCCTACAGACAAGCTCTGTCCAACGGAGGGTGATTGAGAAACATTCACACTGCAATTATCTGAAGATGAAGCTAATCCAGCGTAGTCTACCATAGTAGCATTACAGCCGTTATCTGTCGATAAGGTCTGATTGCCTGGACAATTGATGGTTGGCAACTGATTGTCAACGACTGTTATGGTCGCATTGCAAGTGCCAGTGTTCCCTGCGTTATCGGTAACTATGATGGTCACATTATCGGCTCCCGCACCAATGTCGCTACAATCGAAAGTATTCTGTGATAGCTCGACATCTGTGATTCCACAGTTATCATTTGAAGTTCCCAGTACAGCCCCAAGTGAGACACTGCCCGAACCTGATCCATCCAATATTACAGTCTGATCAACACAAGTCACAACTGGGTCTTCATTATCTTCAACAGTGACAGTGAAAGAGCACGGATCAGAAGTATTACCGTTTCCATCAGTGGCATTGTAAGTAACTGTGCTTACACCCGAATTGAAAACAAGTCCATTGACATTGCCAGATCCTGATCCGGTAGTTGCTCCGGTAATAGTATAACTCAGATTAACAACACAATCATCTGCTGTGATTGTAGGCTCAGCATTAGACAGAACAGCGCTGCATGCCCCTGTATCTGTACTAACTACCAGATCATCCGGGCAGTCAATAAATGGAGCTTCAAGATCTTCAGAGGCTTCTACGTAATCGCATGCTACCTCTACTCTTATTGGCGCATTCAAAAGTTCTACTCCTGCAGGCGTTTCTACGCGAATAGCTAGATCGTAAACTCCCTCTTGATAAGGATCGAAAGGCAAAATATTAGGACTTCCGATTGTTTGCCAAAAGCTAAAACCAAGGTTCTGTGAGTCCTGGTAAATACTTGAGTTTCCGCTACCATTGTCAATCATAAATTGACTGAGGTCGGCCACGTAAGGGTCAGTTTGTCCAGATGCATCTGAAGGGTCAAAATCTATATCAAGATAAACGTTGAGATCATTGAAAGTCTGATCACCAAGGTCCACACTGACGAGGTAATTCCAACGGGCTGTACCTGGATCTGGATCCAAATTGGCCGAGCTCATTGGCGAAACACCCGTACCAAACTGATAAGTATCTCCTGCCACATCGCCAGTCACAGGAATTACATCACCCAAAAATCTCTTGTGCGCTTTAATTCCAGCTTCAATATCGCAGAGATCAGCAACTGCCATGTGTTGATTACTGAGACCACTACCAACAGCAATTGGTCTTAACAACACAGCATCGTATTCAAGGTCTGTACCGTAAGAGTTATAGAAGTTATCCCAGTAAATATCATAGGTAACTCCAGCTGTCGTATTGTGGCCCTGTAGAATTACATTTCCAATATAGGTCGTGCCATTTACACCGTGTTGCTGAGTCGATACACTAAGATCACCCACTTCATACCTGAACTCACCAGAAGGCAAAAGCTTAATTGTTAGAGTGACCCAGGTGTTGTAGCTAAAATTATTTGGCAAGCCAATGTCAATCCAGCTTCCATCTCCTTCATAGGCCCGGAACCGTGGAGTACCGTCCGATGTAAATTCAATTATTGGATAAGCAGAAACTACATCAGCGTTATCGAAGCCAGTTCCCCAGATTCCAGCCATTCTGCGACCTGAGGTTTCCCAGGCTGCTGGAACATATAGCTCAATACCAATTTCTTTTGTTTCACCGGTGGTAAGGTCGTACTTTCTTCCTTGAGTGTTGTAAAATGCTCCATCGAATCCAGTTCTATTATCATCACCGTCTGCTGCATCAATGGAGTGAAGCAATCTGTTCTCGCCTTCGAATACCGCAGATTCGAAAGCCGAAGGTGCATAGCGATCTGTGTACCACGCATCAGGATTTTCATTTTCATCTACTGCTACTGTGCTGGAGAAGTCAAGTCCCTCAAAGCAGTACTCGCAGGAACCATCATTGAAAATAGCGTTTGGATCGTAGTTATCCGCATTTGGTTCTGTGCATCCTTCTGAGTCTCCAGAACAAGATCCTGCGGTTGGCTGGAAACCAATCGATCCGCTAGCATCAGTACCATCAATGAGATAAGGATTGTAGGCAAGTTCTCCGCCTACACTAGCGTCTACTAATGTAGCATCTGATGTACCGTACCAATTGCACGACACATCAAACTCTGTTGAAGATCCGTAATTGGTTATCGAATTCGTATAGCCAGTAAAACTATTTTCATTGGCGGTGGCTAATGTTGTTCCTCCTGCTGTGTAGAAGTAAACAGCTTCTTCATAGTTTGATATTGCGTTATTTTCGACTACTACTTCATTCGTTCCAGATAGGGAATAAAGTAAAACTCCATAATCACCTTGGTCCGCTTCATTATTTATGATAGATAATGAAGAGTTCTGCGCAACGAGCCCCCCCTGACAATTGGCAATTGTATTTTCAGAAACAGTAACACTTCCACTAGCGTTAATCACAAGAATACCAGTACTCAGCCAACCACTTCCAGTGTAGTCGATTCCATTTACATCGTTTCCTACAATATCACCTGTGGCACCGTATCCGAGTTGAATTCCGTTTTGACCGATAACATCTGTCGAACCATCTCCTGTCACTGTGTTTCCTTCAACGAAAACGATTAAATCTGCTCCGGAAACTGAAAGGGCATTTTTCTGGAAATCGTGAATATTTGAGTTCCGAATCTCCAGGTTTCTTGAATCCCCACTTTCAGCACTGGCAAGTATTCCAACACCGTGTTGATTGCCATTTAATGGATCTTCTCTAATGGCTTTTACTTCCACTCCATCAAGTAGGCCGCCTGCATTATCAAGTCCAATTCCGACATAGCGTCTGTTTGTTGCACCATTTCCATCTCCGTCCACTGTTAAGCTGCTAATGACAGCATTGGCGTCATGGATGTAAATGATTGGGAAGTTGTCATCAGAAGTGGTAAAAGAAAGTGGCATGTCATCGAATCCGATCACATTGGTAACACCAGCTCCCTGACCTTCAATTGTGATTTCCTTGGATACTTCTACCTGCTCGGTAAAGTCTCCATCGTAAACATTTATCTTATTTCCATCAAAAGAAGCATCAATCGCAGCCTGGATGCTCATTTTGTCATCAGTATTGTCGTACACATAGTACTCAGTAGCCGGATCTCCAGCTGATGAAATTGCATCCTGTATATAGCGGTCGAAAGGTTCTACATGACTTGGAGCTCCATCTGCAGCGGATTCTGCCTGAGAAAGTGTCTTATAGAATCTGGTGTAAGGATCGTATATAATTGTATTTCCACCTGAAGTAAATGAATTAGTAGTAGGACCACTAAGCGCAAATTCAAAATCTGCCGACTGGATTGTTACATCTGCCGCTACCGATCCATCACTCCAGGAAATTGGCATTCCTACAACTGGTTCTATCTGAAGGCCTCCGTTATCGGTACCCACTTCTCCAATTGAATTCGTTCCAGAGAAAACAATATCATAAGTATCACCAGGCCAGTCGTCTCTTGTGGCTACTGAAATACCCACCCACGGATTTCCGCTTGTAGTAATGTTAGTCAGATCAACACCTTCGGCATTGGTCATGAAAATCCCAGCTCCCCCATTATCAATTGCTTCTACTCCAGTGAGTGACAAGTTTTTCGGACGAGCCAGATCAAATCCAGTACGATAGCTTTGAGTGACTTTGATGTTTTGAAGGGTAACATTATCGGTCGTAACTGAACTTGTACCAACTTTTAATCCATAACGAGGAACAGATCCACCATCGTTGTCGATTACAGTGAAGCCTTGCATGGTTACACCATTGGCTCCGATCTTTACTCCGGCATTGTTATAACCAGCTGTTCCGCTATGGTCTACAATAGTTTGATCGATGCCTGCTCCAATCAGAAGTAAATCCTCTACATTAACATTGAGCGACTCATTATATGTTCCTGCAGATACCTGAATTTCATCTCCTGTGCTGGCTGCGTCTATCGCTGACTGAATTGTACAATAATATAATCCTGAATTTACATTATAAACTGGCCCACCAACTGCTGAACTTGTTATACTCAGGGTCGCATCTGTGTAATATGGAACGAAAGTCACATTATCTGGAACTGCTTTTCCAGTGGCACATGGGCTCGTAATCTGATTGTACGGACCTGATGGTGAATCCCAGTAGTTCAAGGAAGCGTCAATTGGATTTGAAGCTGTAGCCATGGCTACATCATAACCTCCGGTGAAGAGGTTTTCATCAATAGCGTAATTTCCACTACCTCTCACACGAAGTGCCGCAGCACCTGGTGTAGTGTAACCGTTGAAAGTGTTTCCTGAAATCTGGTTGTTTCCAACAAGATCAAGCGTCACTATCATATTTCCCTGATCGGTTGGTGCAATTGAATTTCCGCTATTGTCGGTCAAACTCTGCCCACCAGTAATGGTGCTTATCGTATTATTTGTGAAAGTAAAATTCTGTGTGTTGGAAGTACCCGAACCTCCTCCAAATACAACCGCCTGCCTGGGAACATTTGGCAGAGTAAACTGGGCAGAGAAACCAACGCCTGCTGGGTTCGAACCCGTGAAAGTTTGTCCTGTGAATTCGTTGTTATTAATTGTAACACCATCATTGGAAGCATTGTATTCTCCCATTAACCCCGCATCTCCGCGAGCTTCAATGATGTTGTTTTCAATCATAATATTTGATTGAGTTCCCTGTAGATAAACGGCAGCTTTTTCAAGACCAGCTGGACCGTCAATGCCTCTTATTGAAAATCCTCGGTTTGCGCTACCAATTGTAACTCCGTCTCTGCCGGAGCTTAATTGAATAGTTCCTAAACCTGATCCATTATCATTTCCATCAAGAATAGTATTGGTCGCTCCATTGTGAGAAAGAATTGCGATATTTTTATCGACAAGCACATTTCCTTGGTAAGTACCATCGTTCACATTCAACGTTTCTCCGTCAAGAGCCACGTCAACACCGCGTTGAACCGATGCTTCTGTATTTGGTGAAACATAACTAGTTGTAGTAATGAAGACATTGTTTGGAACGAAGCTGATTAATCCCAGCTGCTCGTAGTCGGGCTTGTGATTCAATTTATCTTCAGCATCAAACTGTTGCGCCAATGTCATTGAAGCTCCGTTATTTCCATCAAACTGTACATTGAAAGCAATGATGTCTGTTGATGGAACATCGTCTCCATTGCTCACCTGATCAATGTAAACTGACTGACCAATGAAGCTTGCCGGAGTAGCTCCGCTGAAGCTTGCCGAAGCATCTGCTCCTTCAATTACTAAACCTACATTGGAACTGTTGATTGCTGAGCTGTTTCTAATTTCAACCGACACAGTCGCATCATTTGAATTATCGCTGTTGTCTTTTACAAGGATTCCTGTTTGCGCCCCCTGAATTTCAACGTCATCAACGATGTAAGAGCTGCTCTGTGCATTGGAATTGTACCCATCATAGTTATCAGCTTGAATTCCCACAGTACAATTATTTAGCTGATTAGATCCAACAGTTATTGGATTTGTCGTTGGATTGTTCCAAAGAGACAGGCCAATTGCCGCATCTGATACGGTGTTTCCTGAAAGCAACACATCAGCAGAACCACTCAGAGAGGTTACTTTTAACCCCTGATTATCTTCAGGAAAACCTGAGACAGTGGTTACAATGTTATTCTGGATATTGAAAGTTGTTACATCCTGATAAGCAAGATTGTGCCAGATCCCAATTCTTCCTGATTCTACTTGATTACCCGTAATATCGTGGCTGTTACCAGGATCAGCTCGGTAAAAATTTCCCGTCTGAACGCCCACTCTAACCTCGTCAAACACGTTGTTTGTAATGTTTGTATAGCAGTTGTTATAGAGAAGAACTGCGATTCCGAAACCTGAGTCTGGAAGAATATTTTCAAATCGATTATCGGAAATTAGATTGCCCGTTGTAGCTGCTCCAGAGTTGTTGTAATTGTAAAACTCGACTGCCGTGTAAGCAGTTCTTCCAATGATATTATTGGTAATAGAAATATCGGTGAGTCCATCGTAACCAACAATACCTTGCGCAGCATCTACATCGGCTCCATTATTTACAACACCGCTCATAAGATTTGGATTATCACCGTCTATTGTCAATCCGTCAATCTCCGTACCTGAGGCATTTTCAGATAGATAGACCATGAGAACTGCATTAGAGCTATAAGGGTCTGGGTCTGAAACATCTGGGTAAAGATTCGACTCCGCATTTCTACTTCCTGTATTTGGATTTATACCATAGTTCGCTCCTCGAATGGAGTAAGTAGAATCCAGAACAAAAGAGTCATAATAGTTTCCTGCATCCACATATATTATTGACCCACTGCAAGCTAGGTCGAGCGCTCTGCTGATAGTTCTAACCGGAGATGCAGCGGTTCCAGGGTTTGAGTCATCGCCTATTGAGGAAGTGTAAACATCTCCTGATTGACTATCGTCATTAACATAAACCGCAGGTTCGCATTCGGGTACAAACCATACCAGACCTAAAGAAGAGTTGTCAATTTCATGGTAGATTTTGTCTTCTGTAGTTTGACGCTCTGCAATGGACATTTCGTAACCAGTCTTTCCGTCAAATTCGGTATCCAAAGCATCAATGTTAAGTGGACTAAAATTGGCAATGAAGAATGCCAGGTCACCACTAAATTCTGACGTACCTAAAGAGAAGTCAGATCCAGAATCGATGTAGTTAGTAAATCCATTACCTGTTCCTGTGAAAGTGTTTGTGCCAAGAAATGAGATATTGTCAATAGCATTTCCGATTGAGAGACCTGTTAGCGTGTCAGTGCCAATAATGCCTGGAGACTGGAAAGTATTATTATCGAATGCGAGACCATCAATAGAGGCCGGATTTGATCCGTAAGTACCTCCGTCATTTCTTCCTTTAATGGTAACTCCGTTTCCACTCGCACCACCGGCACCACTGTTGGTAACAGAAACATTTCTAAGGGTTATATTGCTGTAGACTTTCCATTTGAGATTAATATCTATTCCCGATGCATAAGTGTTAGCAGCATTTCCACTTCCATCCACTACAACATTTTCAAATAGCGCGTTAGAAAGTCTTTCTGTGTAAATACCTTTTATTCCATTTCCGTTAAATGTGGTGTTGGTAATTTCTACATCATTCAGGTCTGGTTCAATTCCAGAGTTTGCATCGCTATACCAACCATGAGCTGTGTTGTTGTCAAAATGTGAATCGTCAATAGTTAGGTTAGATACACTGACAGTTGAAGGAATTTTCATTCCCACATTGTTATTAGCAAAAGTACTCCCAGTGATTTGAATATCTTGCGACCCTAGCGAAATACCGTAGTTCGCGTTACTAGAAGACACAACATCAATTAATGACGTGAAAGACGAAGCACCAACGCCTGTTGCGCCACCTGTTACTCTGAGATTTTGAAGAACAGCTCTTTCTGAGTTACTGCTTCCATCTCCCAGACTTACAACTGTACCTCCACTGCCCTGAATGACAGTACCAGATGGAGAATTCCCAGCACCCAACACAGTAATTGCCTTCGGTATGGATATGTTTTCTTCAAAAGTCCCGCTGTAAACATTCACTACGTTATCAGAAACTGCATCGTCTACGGCAGCCTGAATGCTCATTTTATTGTTGTCAACCACATAATATTCTGTGGTAGGATCTCCTTCTGAATCTATCGCATCTTGTAAGTAGCGGTCATAGGGTTCAATGTGAGTAGGATCTCCAGCTGCAGCAGATTCTGCCTGAGCAAGTGTCTTGTAAAACCTGGTGTAAGGGTCATACACAATTGTGTTTCCTCCAGAGGTAAATGAATTTGTTGTAGGACCGCTAAGCGCAAATTCAAAATCTACTTCTTGAATAACTACATCAGCAGAAACAGATCCATCACTCCATGAAATTGGCATTCCTACAACTGGTTCTATCTGAAGGCCTCCGTTATCGGTACCCACTTCTCCAATTGAATTCGTTCCAGAGAAAACTACATCATAGGTATCTCCAGGCCAGTCGTCTCTTGTTGCAACCGAAATTCCTACCCACGGATTTCCGCTCGTAGTGACGTTAGTCAGGTCAACACCTTCGGCATTAGTCATGAAAATTCCTGCTCCACCATTATCGATAGCTTCTACACCTGTGAGCGTTAAGTCTTTTGGACGAGCCAAATCAAATCCTGTGCGATAGCTATTCTGAACCCGAACGTTTTCCAGAGTTACGTCATCGGTAGTTACAGAGCTCGTCCCTACCTTCAGGCCATAGCGAGGAGAACTGTCATTCGGATCTCCAGTTACAGTAAGATTCTTTAGTGTCACCTGATTCCCACCGATTTTCACTCCGGCATTGTTGTGTCCACTTTGCCCAGTGTGATCGAGTATAGTCTGACCAATTCCTGCACCTAAAACCGTAATCTCATCTTTGTTGACATTTAAGTCTTCAGGAAAAGTACCTGCTGAAATATTGATGGTGTTCTGAGCAGAAGCTGCATCGATCGCGGCTTGAATACTCATTTTATCACCAGCTGAATCAAAAACATAAAACTCCGTTGATGGGTCGCCTTCAGAATCAGTTGCATCTTGAATGTATCGATTAAAGGGTTCAACGTGATCGGGACCGTTGGTAGCTGCCAAAGTCGCCTGATTCAAGGTTGAGTAAAACCTTACATACGGATCGTAAATATTACTACCGAAAGTATTGGTAGTAGGTCCACTAATAGCATAAGCAAGCTCCGAAGATTGTATAGTCACATCGCGATTAGCTGCCGCATCATTGCTCCAACTAATGGATTTATTGGTAGTCATTTCTAATTGAACCCCACCATTACTTGTTGTAACCTCACCAAATGAGTTATTACCAGTAAACACCACTCCCGAAGTCGTACCGGGCCAGTCATCTCTGGTGGCTATTGAAACACCTACCCAGGGATTCCCGGTAGTTGTTATGTTTTCGATCGTCACTCCATCAGCATTAGTCATAAAGATTCCTGCTCCACCATTGTTGCTGGCTATAACTCCATTCAATGTGAGGTTCTTCGGGATAGCAAGGTCAAAACCAGTTCGATAACTATTTTGAACTTTAATGTTCTCCAGGGTAACATTGTCTGTCGTTTGGTTTCCTACTCCCACTTTTAGACCGTAGCGCGGTTCTGATCCACCATCCGTATCAATCAGGGTGAATCCCTGCATAGTTACATCATGAGCAGTCACATGAATTCCGGCATTTCCATGACCTGGATTTCCGGCATGATCGATCACAGTCTGATCAATTCCGGCACCTACAATCGTTAATTCTTTGTCGACTAAGACATCCTGACTGTAAGAACCAGCATCCACATAAATTACATCCCCAACTGAAGCCTGGTCAATTGCCACCTGAATTGTAGCAAAAGGAGCTGAGGGTGTGCCCGGGTTGTTGTCATTCCCGACTGCTGTCGTGAAGGAATCTCCAGAAGTACTGTTATCATTGACAAAATAGTCAGATCCTGCATCAATCAACTCAAGTGAATTGAATTCATCTGTGTAAGACGAATGAAGACAAACTAGTTCTGAGACATTTTTCGCACTCATAACTTGCGATGAGAGCAACATTATAAATCCAAGAAATATATAGCATGATTTAAATAAGGAACCCTTACAAAAGAGTCGAAATGGAAAAAATTCTTTTAAAGCCATAATTAGATAGTTAGTCTGGTTGGTCTGAATGAATGAAATGAAGAAAACTGCCCGAATAGGACAACACTAAAAAGGAAACCTCGAGTTCCTGTGATAACTCGCAGTTTAAAATTAGGCGCGTAAAAACCTCTTACTCCTATAAGGAGCAATAAAAAATGTGCTAGTTTCTCCATAGCAACTAATAAGTATTTAGGTCAAAGAGCCTTCAGGCTCCAGGTTATTTGTAAACTACTTCTCGTTAACTCGTCCGGGTGGACTCCCTGGGTCTCATTGAAGGTTATGGATGAGAGAGTGGGCTATATAGTTCAGTGTTTTTGTCTTGCGTCCTGTGCATTTTGATTACCAATTAATTATTCGATCAATCAGCAATCAAAGTCGATCAAACTTATTACAGTTTCGATCAAAGTCAAATTTTCAGCGATAATTATTTATCAAAACAAGTTGAATAGGCTGATTTCCCTGAGAGTTATGAGAAGTTGCCTTAGTTAAAATTATTTGAGGACACTAATCGGATACCTTACCACTAGATTAATGCAATTGCATTAATAGTTTCGAATAAAATTCAAAACCGTTTCCGTTCTACGGCTAGAAAAAGTATATATATGGCCAAAGACTGATTTATTAAGATTTGGGTGTGGTTAGAATATCACTTATTTGCCGAAGCAAATCATATTGTCTATGGCCTAAACTGATGAATGCCTTGTCGGAAGTCAATACAGATTCGACTTTCTTCTTTAAGGACCAAACTGGTTCGTAGAACTTGTGATTCAAAAGATTCTGCAACTCATAAGCCGACAACCGAGGATAGACATTGATAAAGTACACACTCTTAAACCAATAAGAAACGGGCATTTTAGATCCCTGTAAAATTGTGCCGCTCTTTAATGTCGTTCTATATCGACAATTTTTGCATTGAAAACTCTCTTTAGAATTCAGCCAATACTGCTCAGAATTACCACATGATTTACACGGTAACCCTCTACGAAATCTAGCATCGCGAAAAGCATGCTTACAATTAACTTCGTTAGAAAGTGACTTTAAAATTTGATTATTGATATCAGAATTTTTCATGAAGTAGAAAAGCTAAGTAGTCACAAACTACCAATTATTATTGACATTCTATGATTCTAGTGAATGACGGTACTTGAGTGGTGTAGTTTTCGACTTAAAGAAGTTATCAGTTTACATAAGTAGCGATCGTGAATTCATTTTAACTACTGTCGATCTGAGTCCATTTCACTGTAAGTTTTAGAAACCCCGTGGCAATTCCTGCGTATTGTCACGAGCTAATTAATGTCGTTGTATATGCAACACTTCGTCTAAAACTTTAAAAGAATGACCATTAGAAGACTTTTACTCACCCTCACAGTTGTTCTGATGTGGGTCTCCACCAACGCTCAAACGAGTAACGAATTTTGGTTCGCTCCGCCTTATGTAAGTCCCGGACACGTGGCCAGTAACCCCGCCTTTCTCAGAATGGCCAGTGGTGACAATGCCGCAACTGTTACTGTGGACCAACCGGCAAATCCCGGATTTAATGGCGGATCGCCAATTACAGTTAACCTTCCAGCCAACTCCTCAACAAGTGTCGACCTTTCGGCATTTATGGGCGATCTTGAAACCACTCCTTCAGATCAGGTTTTGACAACTGGTTTACGAATTGTCTCAACCGAAAACATCACCTGCTATTATGAAGTGAATACAACTAACAACCCGGACATCTATTCCCTGAAAGGTAAAAACGGTCTGGGTACGGAGTTTTACACTCCGATCCAAAATACCTGGAGAAATGGTGACTACTCACCTACTCCCTATACTTCATTCGACATTGTAGCAACAGAAGACAACACTACTGTGATCATCTATCCTCGAGTTGATCTGGATGGTGGGCACAATGCACTTGAGTCCTACACTGTCACCCTCAATCAGGGAGAGACTTATTCGGGAAGTGTCACCAGCACTGATGGTTCCGACAACCCAACAGGAACCGCCATCGTTTCTGACAAAAACATTGCAGTTTCAACCAAAGATGATTCTACCTGGCCGCAGCCTGCAGGCTGCCGGGATTTGATAGGTGACCAACTCGTGCCAGTAGACATCGTAGGTTACGAATACATCGTAAACAAGGGTGGCCTCACCGTTCCAGAGTATGTTTACCTCACCTCTACACAAAACA
Source organism: Halocola ammonii (assembly GCF_049334165.1). NCBI lineage: Bacteria > Pseudomonadati > Bacteroidota > Flavobacteriia > Flavobacteriales > Halocolacceae > Halocola > Halocola ammonii. The sequence continues at coordinate 60,213 of NZ_JBEGHD010000018.1, read as the reverse complement.
GCAATGCCGTTATCGTTGACGGAACTCAAGTGGCAACTCTTTTTGCAGGTGAAACTTACCGTGTAGAAATTACAGACCCGCTTACCTACATTAATTGCTCTCAGCCGACTTATGCGTTTCACGTTTCGGGATTTGGTTGTGAAGTTGGTGGAGCTCTTTTGCCTCCGCTCAACTGTGCCGGATCAGAGCAAGTGAATTTTGTAAGATCGACAAACGAGTATTTCGGATTGAACATCGTGGTGCCAGCTGGAGCTGAAGGCGATTTTGAAATCAACGGAGATGCAAGCATTCTCACTGCTGGAGACTTCACTGTAGTGCCAGGAACAGCAGGCGCCTGGATGGGTGCCCAAATTTCATTCACAACTGGCGAAATTCCAGTTGGAAGTAACAACCTCATCACGAACTCATCTGAAGTATTTTCAGTTGGATTGATCAACGGTGGCGCCTCGAGCGGTTGCCGTTTTGGTTATTTCTCTGAGTTCTCCGGAGAAATTATAGTAGATCCAGGAACAGATCTCACAGTTTGTACAAACAGCACTGCCATGCTCAACGGATCCGTTGAAGGTGGTGCCACTACTGGTGAATGGTCTTCCTCTGGTTCTGGAGCATTTGTTCCATCAGTAACCGACCTCGATGCCGAATACGTTCCTAGTGAAGCCGATATTTCTGCAGGTTCAATCACACTTACTCTTACTTCCACAGGAAACTGTTTCCCGGTTTCTGAAACAATGACAATTTCTTTCCTCGATGCTCCTGAGCCCGATGCCGGAGCCGACACAGACATCTGCAGCAACAATGCCGTTGTAGATCTCGAAGGAACAGTGGCAAATGCAGGTGGTGGACTTTGGTCTGGAGGAAATGGAAGTTTTGACAACAACACTTCACTCATCACTACCTACACTCCAACGGCTCAAGAAATTGCTGACGGATCGGTAACTCTAACGCTCACTACTACCGGAAATGGAACTTGCGATGCAGAAAGCGATGACATCACGATCACTTTCACTCCTGCTCCTACAGCTTCGGCTGGTCCAAACCAAACAGCTTGTGCTAACAACGCAGAAGTTGATCTTTCAGGATCAGTAACCATAGCAACTGGTGGACAATGGAGCGGTGGAAACGGTTCTTATGATCCGGGAAGCACTGCCCTCAGCCCAAGCTACGCGCCAACTGCTGCTGAAATTGCTTCAGGCAGCGTGACACTCACTCTCACAACAACAGGTAATGGCAACTGTAACGCAGAGTCGGATGCCATGACAATCACTTTTACAGATGCGCCAACCGTGAACGCTGGTGGCGACCAAACGAAATGTGAAAACAACGCGACTACTCAGCTCGTGGGATCAGTAAGTGGTGCCACAGGTGGAGTGTGGTCTGGCGGTCTCGGAACTTTCTCTCCGAGTAATTCGGCACTGAACGCAATCTACACTCCTACTGCTGGAGAAATTGCTTCGGGAAGTGTGATCTTGACCCTATCTTCAACAGGAAATGGAGACTGTAACGCGGAGTCGGATCAAATGACAATCTCTTTCACCGGTGCTCCAACTGCTAATGCAGGAACAGACCAAACAGTTTGTGGAAACAATGCAGACGTTACTCTTAATGGATTTGTTACTGTTGCTACTGGTGGAATCTGGAGCGGTGGAAGCGGATCTTTCAACCCTTCTGCTAACGCACTCAACGCAACTTACTCTCCATCAGCCGCAGAAATCGCTGCTGGTGAAGCGACCCTTACTCTCACGACTTCAGGAAATGGAAACTGCACACCTGTTACTGATGATGTGACCATCACAATTACTCCTGCACCGGTTGTGGATGCAGGTCCAAACCAAACAGCTTGTGCCAACAACGCAGCCATCACACTCGGTGGATCTGTGAGCAACGCTGGCGGTGGAGTTTGGAGCGGTGGAAATGGTTCATTCTCGCCAAGTAGTAACTCTTTGACAGCCACCTACACTCCTACAGCTGCAGAAATTGCTTCGGGAAATGTTACACTGACTCTTACTTCCACTTCGAATGGAAACTGTAACGCTGAGTCAGATCAGATGACCATTACCTACACTCCTGCTCCTACAGTTAGTGCGGGAATTGATCAAACCAAATGCGCTAACAACGCTAACGTTCAGCTCACCGGAACAATGACTGGAGCTGACGGAATCGAGTGGTCTGGTGGTAGCGGATCTTTTGCTCCGAGCAACACAGACATCGACCCGATTTACACGCCTTCTGCTGCCGAAATCGCAGCTGGAAGTGTAACACTCACTTTGACAACAACAGGAAACGATAACTGTAACGCAGAGTCAGATCAGGTGACGATCAACTTTACTCCGGCTCCAACTGTGAATGCCGGAATAGACAGAACAGTGTGCGGAAACAACGCAGAAGTAACGCTCAACGGAACCGTGACGGTAGCTTCAGGAGGAATCTGGAGTGGAGGTGCCGGTTCGTTTAGCCCATCTGCTTCTGACGTTGATGCAGTTTACACGCCAGCTCCAGAAGAAATCAACTCGGGTAGCGTGACACTAACACTCACCTCTGCAGGTAATGGAAACTGTACTCCAGTTTCGGATCAAATGACTATCAACTTCACTCCTGCTCCAGTGGTGAATGCTGGAAATGATCTCGCTGCTTGTGCCAACAACGCTCAGGTAACTTTGAGTGGATCTGTGAGCAACGCAGGTGGCGGAACCTGGAGCGGTGGAAACGGAACATTCTCACCAAGTAACAGCACGCTCAACGCGACCTACACACCAACCGTGCAAGAAATCGCATCTGGAAGTGTGACATTAACTTTGACTTCAACCAACAACGGAAACTGCCTTGCTGAGTCGGACAACGTAACGATTGTTTACGGTCCAGCACCGGAAGTTTCAGCAGGTTCGGATCAAACGAAATGCTCAAACAACCCAACCATCCAACTCAACGGAAACATGTTTGGTGCTGACGGTGTGCAGTGGACTGGTGGATTGGGAACGTTCTCTCCATCCAACACAGCTCTGAACGCTGTCTACACTCCAACAGAAGGTGAAATTGCATCAGGAAACATTTTCCTTACACTCACCTCAACAGGCAATGACAACTGTAATGCTGTAACAGACCAGCTTGAGGTAACTTTCACAGCAGCGCCAACAGCTGATGCCAATTTGGATCAAACTGTTTGCGCAAGCTCACCAGAAGTTCAGCTTGACGGATCGGTAACGATCGCTACTGGCGGACAATGGAGCGGTGGAAATGGTGTTTTCTCGCCAAACGCAAACGCTTTGGACGCGACCTACACTCCGACCACGGCAGAAATTCAAAGTGGCGAAGTGATCCTGACGTTGTCAACTACCGGAAACGGTAACTGCCTCCCGGGAACTGACGAAATTATTATCACCATCGAACCACAAGCCACAGCCAATGCTGGCCCAAACCAGACGTCATGTGCCAACAATCCAACCATCAACCTGGCTGGAGTTGTAACAAATGCCGGTGGCGGAGTTTGGTCTGGTGGAAATGGTGTTTTCAACCCTTCGAACACAGACCTCAACGCGACCTACACTCCAACGGCCTCAGAAATTGCCAGTGGTTCTGTGATCCTGACACTCACAACTACAAACAACGGCTCTTGTAATGCCGGATCGGATAGCATGACTCTTAACATCTCTGCTTCGCCAGAGGCGAATGCAGGAGCTGACCAAACGGTATGTGTCAATAATTCAGACATTCAACTCAACGGGTTTGTAAACCTCGCGGCCGGTGGTAGCTGGAGCGGTGGACTTGGAACTTTCACTCCAAACAACAACGCACTCAACGCAGTTTACACGCCAACTCAAACTGAACTCAACTCGGGTAGCATTACACTCACACTCACAACTACCGGAAACGGAAGCTGTGTGGCTGTGGAAGATGAAGTGACAATCAACTTCACTCCTGCTCCATCAGCCGATGCCGGAACAGACATCACTGTTTGTGCAAACGCTCCTGAAGTAGATCTCGATGGAACTGTAAACCTCGCTTCTGGCGGAGTTTGGACTGGCGGTGCCGGAACTTTCTCTCCAAATGCATCTACGCTTGATGCTGTCTATACTCCAACTACTGCAGAAATTGCGGCTGGTACTGTAACACTGACTTTGAGCACTACAGGCAACGGTAACTGTAACGTAGAAACAGACGAAGTGGAAATAACAATCTCTGTTGCTCCTGCAGTGAGTGCCGGAGAAGACCAAATAGTTTGCGAAGACGATGCGAGTGTAGCTCTTTCCGGATCGATTTCAGGACCGACAAATTCGGGTCAGTGGACTACACTAGGATCGGGAAGCTTTGTGCCAAGCGCGCAGACTCTAAACGCCAGCTACCAGTTTAGCCAGGCAGATTACGATGCCGGAATGGTAACGCTCGTGTTGACTTCAACCAACAACGGATCTTGCATTGCCGTGACCGACACACTTCAAATTGAAATTCTACCAGGCGGAATCGCTGAAGCCGGAGACGATGTTACTGTTTGTGCAAACAACTCAGACATCCAACTCAACGGTGTGATTTCTGGTGGAGCTACAACAGGAGTTTGGACAACTTCAGGATCGGGAACTTTTGTGCCGAATGCGCAAACACTCGATGCCACTTACCTCCCAAGTGTTGGTGACAACAACAACGGATTTGTGACACTCACGCTTACTTCAAACAGCTGTAACGATGCTTCAGATCAACTCGAAGTAACGATCACTCCAGCACCAGAAGTGGATGCGGGAGACGATGTGACGATTTGCGAATCGGAAACTGAAATTTCACTCGAAGGTGAAATTTCCGGAGCCACAACCACAGGAATCTGGACAACAACAGGAACAGGAACTTTCAGTCCAGATGCAAATACACTCAACGCTACTTACGAGCCGAGTGCAGCTGACTACAACAACCAGGCTGTTTCGCTTGTGCTCACAGCCACTGGAATCGGAAACTGCTCGCCAGTGAACGATACGCTGCACGTGGACATTTTGCCATCGGCTACTGTGAACGCGGGTAACAACCAAACACTCTGCGCCAACAACGCCTCTGTTCAACTGAATGGCTCGGTAACTGGCGGAGACGCTACTGCTGTGTGGAGCACTTCGGGAACTGGCTCTTTCGATCCATCAGCCGATGTGCTGAATGCTTCCTACATCCCATCGCAAGCCGACACGCTCAACGGTTCAGTCGATCTCATCCTTTCTGCAGTGAACAGCTGTAACGATGACGTTGACTTTATCACAATCACTTTCACCGATGCACCTCTTGTAAATGCCGGTGACGACCAGTCGATTTGTGGAACAAACCCGGTGGCTGATCTCTCGGGAATGGTTTCCGGGGCAACAGGCGGAATTTGGAGCACCAATGGCGGTGGAACTTTCACGCCAAACACTCAATCACTCAACGCTACTTACCAGGCGACTTCTGCTGACGTGGATGCTGGTGAAATCATGATTTACCTCACTACTACCGGAAACGGACAGTGTGTTGCCGAAGTGGATTCTCTTCTTTTAGAGTTTACTGACGGAATTTCGGTGAATGCCGGAAACGATCAGTCAATTTGCTCAACGAGTGAATACACTCAACTCAATGGTTCAGTAACAAACGGATCTACGACAGGAATCTGGACTACTTCTGGCACTGGAACATTCGATCCGAGCAACGAAACTCTCAATGCGACCTACTACCCAAGTCAGGCGGATGTTGATGCTGGTGAAGTGACGCTAACTCTCACCTCAACCAACAACGGAAGCTGCGCGGGTGAAATCGATCAAATGACCATTTCTTTCGGACCGTCAGCATTTACCGATGCCGGAGCAGACGTAACGGTTTGCGCAACCGATCCGGAAGTTGATGTTCAGGGATTTGTGACCGGAGGATCTACAACCGGACAGTGGAGTACTTCTGGTTCGGGATCTTTCACTCCTGACGCCAACAGTTTGGATGCGACTTACACGCCAAGTGAAACAGACATTTTCAACGGAACAGTGAACCTCATCCTCTCCTCTACTGACAACGGTAGTTGCCAGCCAGGAACAGACACGTTAACCGTAACGATCAACCCGATACCAACCGTGAGCGCAGGAAGCGACATCACCATTTGCGAGCAAACAGAAAGCGTTTTCCTCAACGGATCTGTGGCAAACGCAGAAGGTGCAAACTGGACGAGCTCAGGTACGGGAACTTTTGAGCCATCAGCCGATGACCTCAATGCGGAATATGTTCCGAGTCTCTCTGACCTGAATGTCGGTGAAATCACCTTGACACTGACTAGTTTCGGAAGCGAAATTTGCGCTCCGGTATCTGATGAAGTTGTGATTACTGTTTCGGATCCGTTCAACCCACAGTTCACTTTTGACGGTGCCTGTGCCGGTCAGCCGCTGCAGTTTACAGACAACTCTGAAATTTTCTTCGGAAGCATTTCTGACTGGAGCTGGGAATTTGGAGACGGTCTCAACTCGTCTGCTCAAAATCCGGTTCACGGATTCGAAGAGCCTGGAGTTTACGATGTGACGATGACGATCACTTCCTCACTTGGATGCTCAGAGTCAACTACTCAATCGATTGTGATTATCGATAACCCAACTTCAGAATTCCTGATGTCGGACACCGCGATTGCCGCAGGAGAAACGATCGTCTTCACAGATCTTTCACAAGATGCGGATACCTGGAGCTGGAGCTTTGGTGATGGAAATTCATCAGATGCTCAAAACCCGGAAAACACCTACGTGGCTCCGGGCACCTACAACATCTCACTCACTGTAGAAAACGAACAGGGCTGCTCGAACACTTCCATCCAAACGATCACCGTAACTGGTGAAGAAGAAGACGAAGTGCTCGCACCGGTTCTCCCTACAGGTTTCTCACCTAACGGTGATGGAGAAAACGATCTGTTGATTGTTCGAGGAGGACCTTTCAAAGAGCTTACGCTGAAAGTTTACAACAACTGGGGTAACCTGGTATTCGAAACTCAGGATACTGACCAGGGATGGGACGGAACCACAAGCGGAGAACTTCAGCCAGTTGGCGACTACGTGTACACGATTTACGCAGTAACTGAAGACGACAGAGAATTCAATCGCTCAGGAAACGTAACGATCATCAAGTAAACCGCACAACTGAAACGAATTTTAAAAATGAAGATCATGAAAAGACTCAATATATTTTTCGCAGCATTGATTGTAGCTCTGTTTGCCACTACGGCAGACAGCTACGGTCAGGATTATCACCTGTCGCAGTTTGACGCGCTTCCGGTGACGCTGAACCCCGCTTTCACGGGAATGAATCACGATTACGAATTTCGTGCTGCTTCGCAATATCGAGCTCAGTGGAGAGCCCTCGCGAGCAAGCCGTTTAGCACGATGGCGTTGTCCTTTGACATGCCGATCGACAAGAAATGGGGAGTTGGTGGTTACATCATCAACAACGATGGTTCGCGCGTCTTCAACACGTTCACAGCTGTGGTTTCCGGTGCCTACCAGATCACCGAGCCACGCCAGAGTGACCACAAACTCACTGTTGGTCTTCAGGCCGGAGTGGTTTACGAAAATACCAACGACCTCGACCTCACTTTCGACAACCAGTACATGAGCGGAAGCTTTGTTCAGAGTTTGCCCGATGGCGAAAACTTCGAGCGATTCAGAACGCTGATGCCCGAGTTTAACTTCGGCTTCCAGTATCAGATGGTTAAGGAAGGAATGTTTCAGCCTTACGGTGGACTCTCTGTATTCCATATCACCAACCCGAAGAAAAATTTCTTACCAGGTGACGCAGATTCCAGATTGCCGAGAAGGTACGCTTTCAACGGAGGTTCGAAGGTGAACATCAACGATCAGGTGCGTCTCGATGTAAAAGGTTTGGCACAAATGCAAGGTGAGGCTTTCGAAGTACTTGCCGGACTTGCTGGTGAATATATTTTTGACGAGCGCTCTGGGACCGCAGCCCGCCTTGGTGGATACTACAGAGTGGATGATGCCTTCATCATCATGACTGGTGTGGATTACAACAGCTTAAGATTTAACGTAAGCTACGACATCAATACTTCTGCCCTCAACGAATACACTTCTGGAAGAGGAGCACTTGAGTTTACACTCATCTACCTTCCAAAAGCAAGCGGAAGAGCTTTCTAGAATAAAAACTCATTGACATTGAAACGCCCCGGGCCAGTTGGTTCGGGGCGTTTTGTTTTTACGGTCTAATTAAAAAAAGATCTAGGTAAGTTAAAGATTGAAACTGAAAGGTTTTTCTTTGTCTTAATACTATTGATCGAGGATGAACAAACAACAATTGACTGATGCCTTTGGCTGGGATGTGAAAAACTGGTCGCGTACAATTCCCTTTTGGGAAAAGCACCTCAACTTTTCCAAGCTCCAAAACTCAAGGTCGCTCGAAATCGGTTGTCGGTTTGGTGGTCTTTCGCTTTTTCTCGCTCTCGAAGGTTCACAAGTGCTTTGCACCGACCTCATTGATCCCGATGAAAAAACCAGACAAATTCATTATAAGCACGGAGTTTCAGACAAGGTCAGCTATCAGTCAATGGATGTGCTCGACATTCCTTTCGAAAATGAATTCGACATCATTTGTTTCAAATCTGTGCTCGGTGGAGTTGGTAGACAGGGTCGCTCGGACTTGCAACAAAAGGCAATCGAACAAATTCACCAGGCACTGAAACCCGGAGGTGTCTTACTCTTTGCAGAAAACCTCAAAGCTTCTACTTTTCATCAGGCGATGAGAAAGAAATTTGTTCAATGGGGCGATGAGTGGAACTACCCTACTCTTTCTGAAATCAAATCTCTTTGTTCGGAATTCGATGAAACGCAACTTTCCACTGGTGGCTTTCTGGGAGCTTTTGGCAGGTCCAACAAACAGCGAAACGCCCTCGCAACTCTGGACCGGGCTCTAGACAAACTGACGTCTCCCTCTCAGCGCTATGTCTGCTTTGGCTTTGCAAAAAAGCAGAAGTAAAATTTAATCTGGTTACCCAAATATTTTCTTACTTGCTTCTCTAAACAATTTTATTCGATGAAACTGATTCAGCACTTTGCCTTCATAACCTTCGCTTTGCTGACCTCGGCAGGCACTACTTTTTCTCAATTCGGAACCATCACAGAAGCAAACCTCGAAGCATTGGAAGAAGACACGCTCATCGTTGTGCTTACCGGACAGGAGGAATTTGACGAAGCACTTCAGGCAGTAGTCGAAAAGGAATGGGATTTCTCTCCGATGAAATACGAGTATGAGCGAGAAATGCGCAAAAAGTATGATGATGGCGACACGCTTACTCAGTTTGGCTATTTCAAAGGCCGCTTCGACAGCGAGAGCGGAATTTTGGATGACGTTCCATTTATCGGTCTGGTTCACGGCTTCAGGTCGAGCGGGAAGTACAGGATGAACGAAGACATTTCACTGTACCTTCCTTTTAGCACTGGCGGAGTTTCGCCAGAATACGCTGAAGCCTTTCTCACATTGAATACCAAGGTGATCACTCAATACCTCGAGGATCTGAAAAGTGGAAAAGTCCTGGGCCTGGGAAGCTTTGTAGATCAAATAAAATCACATTACCCAGAAATTCGGGAGAAAAAGATTTTGATCTGCTCAGAAGACCTTCAGACCAAAGAGAAAAACATCACACGGACTTTCGATTTTGACTACAGCCTGGTTTACCGGGACGAATGGGCAAGGGCCATCCTCTCTCCTACCGATCAACTGGTCTACTACCTCATCCCTTCTCAAAAATATGCGTACCACTTTTTGATTCAGCCCTCAACCGGTCGGGTTTTCTATTACGCCTACGGAATGGAAGGCAGCAGAAATGAGGGACGTGGACAGTCAACAATGTTTCGCACACTTGGTGAAGACGCAGAATAATTTCACCATCAAATAGCACCACTCACAGGGCACGTGAGCCGGCAATCTCACTTTGCTTCCGAATTGCCACTTTAAACAATATCTTTGCGCCCCCAAAAGAACCTTTTGCATGGATAGAAATACAGTAACCGGACTTCTTATGATGGTAGGCCTGCTGGTGGCTTACTACTTCATCTTCACTCCTTCCTCGGAAGAAATTGAGCGCGAAAGACAGCTGCAAGACAGCCTCAAGCAAGCTCAAAAAGAAATTAAAGTTGTTCCGGATGACACTACAATGGTTGCCGAAACTCAAGAGCCAGACAGCTCAGTTGCGCTCGAGCCAGACTCGGCAGTTGTCGAATACCAAAACCGTCAAAAAGTTGAGAAATACGGAATGTTCGCCTCTTCGATAAATGAAGATGAAGGCGAAGAGGTAATTCTCGAAAACAACAACATAAAAGCGACTCTATCCACCAAAGGCGGGATGTTCGAAGAGGTGGTTTTGAAACACTACCGCGACTACTGGGACTCAACTCTGGTAAGCCTTTGGGATCCTTCAAAATCGGACATGGCTATTGCTTTCGATTATCTCGGGAAAGGTCGCTTTAGCACTGGCGATTTCACTTTTGAGCCGAACGTACAAAAAGTAGTTGCCGACAGCGATGAGGCATCAACCCTCACCATGACACTTCGCACTGACGATCCTTCGAAATACATCGAGTTTGTTTACTCGCTAACTAAGGACGCTTACGACATCGATGCGAGTATCAACTTTGTGAACATGGACGGTATCGTAAACACCTCGAGCCAAACAACCATGTTTAACTGGGATGCCGTTGGTTATCACAACGAAAAAGGAATCACCACCGAAAAGCAGAGAAGCTCAGTTTTCTACAGAGTGGCAGACGATGACCGCGATTATCTATCGGAAAACTCCGATGACTCAGAAGAACTTGAAGAACCGCTTAACTGGATGGTTTTCAAGCAGAACTTTTTCAGTGCCGGGATCATTAAGGACGACAACTTTCCGGCAGGAGCAAAAATCGCCAGTCGCCCGGTTGCTGAGGAAGACTCTACTCACAACACCATTTACTCGGCTCAAATCCCACTGGATGTGAAGCCTGGCTCTGCCTCCAGTCTTCCGGTGAAATTCTATTTTGGACCAAACGATTTTAAAGAACTCGATGCGCTAAACGTCACTGAGTTCGACAAAATCATTGACTACGGTTGGGGAATTTTCGGATGGCTCAACAAGTGGTTTGTTCGTCCGGTGTTCAATTTCCTTTCTGGATTTATCGGCAACTACGGAATTGTGATTTTGCTGATCACGATTTTTATCAAAATGCTCCTCTTCCCGATCACCTGGAAAAACTACCTGAGCAGTGCAAAGATGCGCGTGCTAAAGCCAGAGATTGATGAGATCAACAAAAAATACGAAGGCAAAGACGCCATGGAAAAGCAGCAAGCTACCATGGGACTTTACCGAAAAACAGGAGTAAATCCAATGGCCGGTTGTTTGCCGATGCTTCTGCAAATGCCGATTCTCTACGCCATGTTCCGCTTCTTCCCCGCAACTATCGAGCTGCGACAGGAGCGATTCCTCTGGGCAGATGATTTGGTGAACTACGATTCCATTCTCGACCTCGGGTTTAACATTCCACTCTACGGGGCACACGTGAGTGGATTCACTTTGCTGATGGCTGCTTCTACGTTCTTCTACACCAGAATGAACTCTTCGAACATGCCAACGCAGTCGCAACCGGGAATGCCTAACATGAAAGTGATTATGAACATTTTCCCGTTCATGATGCTCTTCTTCTTTAATAGTTTTGCTGCAGGACTCAGCTTCTACTACTTCGCTGCCAACGTGATTTCAATTGGTCAGATGTATGTGATCAAAGAGTACATCATCGATGAAGACAAGATTCGCGCTAAAATCGAATCAAACAAAAAGAAGCCGAAGAAAAAATCAAGCTTCCAACAGCGCCTCGAAGAAATGCAAAAGACTCAGCAGCAAAAAGGAAAGAAGAAAAAATAAATGAAATCTGATATGAGAATTTTCACTACGCTGCTCACTTTCACACTCGTTTTTGCTTTGGGCTTTAGCTCCTGCAAAAATCAGGAAGAAACAGTGGAGACGGAAACAACTACTGAGACAGAAGAGATTCTCGACAACATGAACGAAGTGGAAGCTGACCAGGCAGCCGCAGACACGATGAGTGCGGACTCCACTTTTATCACTTACGAAAGAACTCCGTGCTTCGGACAGTGCAAGGTTTTCAATGTTACTATCTATAAAAGTGGTTACACGATTTATCGCGGTACCAACTTTGTGAACAACATCGGCCTCTTTCAGGGTCGCCTCAGTCAGGAGCAGATGGAATCATTGAGATCTATTGTCGAAGAAATCGACTACTTCGCTTTTGATGAAGAGTACGACAACGAGCATGTGACCGACCTTCCGGCCGTGATCACCGAAGTTCACATGAACGGCAAAGAGCTGGAAGTGAGAAATCGGTACCGCGGACCTCAGGAATTACAAAGACTCTACGAAAAGCTCGACCTCTATCTCGATCAGGTGGACTGGGACAAGCTAGAGAGCAAGAACTAATAGATTATTTTTCAAACCAAGTTAAACAGCAATAAAGATTAAAGCCATGAAGAAATTTTTGACGCTATTCATGGGTATCGTAATCCTTAGCAGCACTGCAAAAGCAGACGAAGGCATGTGGCTGATGAACATGCTCAACAGGATTTACGAAGCCGAAATGAAAGGCATGGGCCTCAACCTTACGCCAGATGAAATTTACAACATCAACCAGGCAAGTATGAAAGATGCCATCGTTCGCCTGAACGGTGGAATGTGTACCGCAGAAGTGATCTCTGATCAGGGACTCGTGCTTACCAACCACCACTGTGCTTACGGAGCGGTTCAGTCGCTCAGCTCTGTGGATAATGATTACCTCACAGAAGGTTTTTGGGCTTACGACAAAAGCAAGGAGTTGCCAATTTCAAACTTCGTTGCCTCTTTCCTCGTGCGTATTGAAGACGTTACTGAGCGCATCAACTCTCAGCTCAACGAAGACATGACCGAAGAGGAGCGCGCCCAAACAATTGCAAAATTGAGCCAGGCCATCCAGGCTGAAGCTACCGAAGGAAATGAATACGATGCCGAAGTGAAATCATTTTTCCACGGCAATGAATTCTACCTGATGGTTTACAACACCTACCGCGATGTGCGCCTCGTAGGAGTTCCGCCAGAATCGATCGGTAAATTTGGTGGAGACACCGACAACTGGATGTGGCCACGCCACACAGGTGACTTCGCGATGATTCGTATCTACGCAGACCGCAACAACGAACCTGCTGATTACACTAAAGACAACCAGCCTTACGAGCCAAAGCACCACCTCCCAATTTCTGTGGATGGTGTTGAAGCCAACGACTTCACTATGATCATGGGCTTCCCTGGAAGCACTGACCGTTACCTCACTTCATGGGGTGTGGATCAAGCCATTAACATCCACAACCCAACTGTGGTAAACATCCGCGACAAGAAGCTAAAGACAATGAAAAAGCACATGGACGCAGAGAAAGATGTTCGCATCAAATATGCTGCTAAGTATGCTCAAACTGCCAACTACTGGAAGTACTACATCGGCCAGACCAAGGGGCTGAAAAGACTCAATGTGGTTGAGAAAAAACGCCAGATCGAAGAGAACTTCAACAACTGGGTGAACTCAAGCGACAAGCTCAAAGAAACCTATGGCGAAGTGCTTCCGATGATTCAGGAATACTACGACATCACTGACGAGACCGTGAAAGCTGATGTTTATGCACTCGAAGCAGGACTAATTGGCTCTGACATTGTTCTTTTTGCTTTCCGTTTCAACCGCGTTTATTCAGCGGCAATGAAAGAGGAAGATGAAGAAAAACGCAAAATGATGTTGAAGTCTTTCGAAGCTACAGCTGAGGATTTCTTCAAAGATTACGACATGGAAACCGACAGGGACTTGTTTGTCAACCTGCTCTCGATGTACAAAGAAAACGTGAGCAAAGATCAGTGGCCAGACATTTTCAACCACATTGACGACAAGTACAAAGGTTCTGTTGAGCGCTTTGCTGACAAGATGTACGACAAGTCATTCCTGGTTAACAAGATTCGTCTGATGGAGTTCCTCGACAATCCGAAGGAAAAAACGGCTGAAAAAGACCTCGCATTGAAAGCGGCACAGAGTATCTTCAAGCGTTACCAGGCTTCTATGGTAAGCGGTGCGCAAGACAAGTACGACAAGGGTTACCGTCTTTTCGTTCAGGGATTGAGAAAAATGAACGAAGACAAACTCTACTACCCCGATGCAAACTCAACAATGCGCCTCACTTATGGAAAAGTAGGTGACTACTATCCGGAAGATGCAGTTCACTACGATTACATCACTACCTCAAAAGGAGTTCTGGAAAAGTATGACCCAAATGATCCTGAATTTGTAGTGCCAGAAGAGCTAATTAAACTGTTGGAAAAAGAACAGTACGGTCGTTGGGCCAACGAAAACGGTGACCTCGTAATTTGCTTTATCTCTAACAATGACATCACCGGAGGAAACTCAGGAAGCCCTGTGATCAACGGAGATGGAGAATTGATCGGACTTGCCTTTGACGGCAACTGGGAAGCAATGAGTGGAGATATCGCATTTGAGCCAGAATTGCAGAGAACCATTTCTGTTGACATCCGCTACGTGTTGTTTATCGTTGACAAGTTTGCCGGTGCGCAAAACATCATCGATGAGCTTACACTCGTGAAAAACGATGACAAGAAAATGAAAGAAGACAAGGAAGCGAAGAAACCACAAATGGAAGAAGCTCCGATGAAGAAGTAACCATTTAATACTTCTTTTAAATAACACAAGAGGCTGTCCAACCTAAAAAGGACAGCCTCTTTTTTGTGCTTCACTTATCTAATTCCAATAGGAATCAAACACCATTAATCTTCTATCTGTTCCCATTCTAGCTGACCAACATATCTAGAGCTCACCTTACCTTCGCTATCCATAGCGAATAAGTTTATCCAGCCGTTTTCACAGAGATTATTTATCGACTCATGCCTTCTAAGTACTCCGTTGATGGCTGCAATGGGCGCTTCAATTACAGTCATTAATCGCACGGGTTCGTGCTGAAGTTTTTCACCGTCATGCACCGACTGCTGAGGAAGCCCCACTCTGAGATCTCCGCTGTATCCTTCGAGAACTCCAATTCCTGAAGTCACGTTGTGGAGAGTCTTGTTTCCCGAACCAAACTTCTGGTTATCTACTGTCGAAGCAAAATACTGCATGTTAATCCAGTTGGTGACCACCATTGGTGCAGTCATAATCACTTCGAGGATTGAAAAGTCTCTGTCTTTTTTCCATTCGTAGGAATGAAGAAAGTAGTTGCTGTTTAGGTTGAGATGTTTCGATCTTTCCCTGGAAGCCACAATGAAACCTGAACAACCGGCAAGTCCCCATTCCGGTCGCACCTGCGACCAGTCTTTGCTCCTGCCGATAATTGATTTGTCGGCTTTCTTAGGATCCAAATTCGCCATTCTCAGCGATCGATCTGCACGTGTGAGCGCTCCGGCCTGAGAGAGAGATTTTTTCACATCTCTCAGCTCTGACCTCTGCTCCTCGGGCAACTGATCTTCGTTGAAAACCTTCACCTCATCAGTGGTGGTGTCGTGCAAGCAGGCAACGAATACCGTGTCTTTGGGAATCTCAATTTCAAACTCCCTTAGCCTGTTTCTCACTTCAACATTGTTCAACACTGCTGCAGCTACCTTGGCGTTAGGCTCTCCGGAGCGTCCTCCGCATGCTCCACAGTCCAAGCCAGAAGCATAAGGATTATTCACTGTTGAAGCTCCGTGTCCAACGATCAAAACCAACCTGGCGAAGTCCTCTTTAAGCGACATGGCGCTGATCGCATTTTTGGCCAGTTCCACCTGCTGATCCACATCAATCCCCAGTTGAAGGCCATCTTTTGATGTAGTAGATAAATCCACTGTTCGCTTCTGAGCCATCTTTTTGTCGAGGCCGTAAGTAGATTTTTCGGGCACGGTTCGCGTGATGCCAAAAGCATCCGTGAAGAGCTTAGCCAAATAAGTCAACCCAAGCGGGCTTACAAAACTAAAGCAACTCACAGCACTCGATCGGAAATTCTTGATGACGTTCAGAAACTTATGACTTGTAATCTTTCGATGCTCAACACTTTCAACATCAACAGTTTTCCCGAGAGATTCTGGAACTGTTAACTTTGGTTTGATGAGCACCGGGCACTGTGCCTTTCCCTCACTCTCACCGAGCGATTTGAAGCTTACCGGGAATCCGAAGAAACCTGCAAAACCAAGCGTTTCTATCTTATCGTCTATCGATTCAATATTTCTTCTGAGCACTTCTGATCTCACGTCAATACAAAACACTGCTTGAGCTTTCTTTCTACTGTCGTTCCTTCTTTTTGATGGAGTTTTCGTCTCAAACATGTCAATCATGTCTCTTTGCGAAGCAATGTCGAAAGCATCCTGAAAGATGAGTCGCAAATTGAGCGGATTATCGAGGTCTTTCGTTGGAATCTTTTGAGACAATTCCTGACAGGCCCAGTACCACTCATCTTCAAGTCGTTGATTTTTGAGAGACTTAAACAGGCAGTACTCCCAACTCACTAAAACTGCGAGAAAATCCAGTAGTCTGGCATTTTTTTCACCGTAAACGCCATTCTCCCAATCCAAATACGATACGTGGCCGGCCCAACCTGAAAGTCGCATAAGGTTTCTCTGCAGGTAGTTTTCCAGGCCTTGATTTGGAACACCCAATTCTCTGAGAGAGACGCTCACTGCTTCCAGAGGAGAGTCAGGCAGTTCTTTAACGAATTCCCTAAACCCTTTCAATCCGGCAATCTCAGGCGATCTATCAATAGACGCTTCAGTCTTCCAGGCACTGAAGAGATCCATCTTTTTGAAAGAAGCAGACCAATTTGCCTGGCCGTCATCAAAATAGGCCGCAGCCCAAAATGATACACGTGAAATCAGATGCCTGCTCCATTGTTTACCAGTCACCCTTGAAGCGACATCAGAAAATGTTTCCACTTGCCCAAACTGCTCCTCTTCCGGTGCCATTTGGCGAGCCTTGTTAATAACGGTCCTGACTCCAACTTTAAGGCTTCTCTCCTCGAGAGCTGCAGCTATGTCCGCTGCAAAGATTTTTCCCTCTTCCAGCTTCTGGAGGTAAAAGGAAAGTGGAAGAGTCATTTGAGCGCCACTCGTTTGAGACATTTGTCTGGCAACTTCCTCGAACTTCTTGTCCGTTTGTCCCATGAAGGGATTCACCGCAACAAAATTTTCTAGTGGCCACAGGGGTGCGATCTTTTTGCAAACTACAGACATTATTGTCACGAGCTTTTCGCTCTCTGTCTGAACAGATTCTTTTTTAATAAACTCGGGAATACTAGTGTTTGTCATAACTAATTATTTTGCGATGAACCTTAAAGTGCGGGCTCAACCCGGCAGATTTTTGCAGATTGGGAGATTTGGAAAATTCATACTGACCTGACCTTGCGCTGTTATTTCCTTTCACATTGATGCCTCCCACGAGTCGGTCGAGGTAACTATTCGCATAAAAACCGTTGCGCAAATGGGTGTAAAAGCTTTGATACTTCTGGTCCGAACGCAGACCTGGAGCAATAATCTGAACAATAATGACTGCGCCAAAAGCCAACAGTACTCCAGCAATTGCCAGCCAGTCTGCAGTTGTAGGATCAACTGAAAGTGGAATCTGTGCGACAATTATCCAGTGGAATAAGGACTCAAAGCTGAAAAATGCCAGTGCTACCAGCACAGAAAACAAACTACTTCGAAGAATCAACGTTCCCCTACCAACGGTTTCCATTGCAGAGATCAGCATGTTGGTCAATCCCAAAATGATAATTCCACCCACCACTACGAGCGCAGGGTCTCTCGTTAGATCAACACCCCACAGAGTGGCGATCAAAAAGTACGCAGCTGCGGAAATCACCAGTGCCAAAGAAGTTTTGCCAAGGCTGTTCTCCTTTTTGATCGAACCCATTTTGAGCAACTGAAGCGAATCGATGACGCTTCCAGATGAAAGAAATGAATGCGCCTTGTAAAACGAATGTGCCACAAGGTGCAGAAGAGCAGCAGGATACAATCCCAAACCACAAAGCAACAAACTAAAGCCCATGTGGGCGATACTTGAGTAGCCGAGTGCTGTCTTCACAGAAGTTTGGGTCATGTAAACCGCAGAACCGAAAATCGCAGTGAATCCACCCAGGATCACCAGGGTGAGTGAAGCTGCCTGACCGACTTCCATAAGAGGAGCAAAACGGATGATCAAAAACGGACCTGCATTTAACAAACCAGCGTGCAGCAAAGCCGAAACTGGTGTTGGTGTTTCCATGATTTCCACCAACCAACCGTGTGTTGGAAATTGAGCGGACTTGAAAAATGCTGCCATTACCAATAAGAATGTGGCAGCATTTAGTGTTGAGTTGGAAACAGATCCGGTGTAATAAGCTGCCAGTCCGTCAAAGATGGTTTGCAGATTCGCTGAATTGAACTGACTGTAAAGGATGAATGCCGCGCTCATCAAACTCAAATCGCTCAACCGCGCCATAACAAACTTCTTTCTTGAAGCTACTATTGCTCCGGGTCTGTCGGCATAAAAAACCAGCAATCGGTGAAGCGTAAGACTGGTAGTTACCCAACTGAGCACCAACATTGCAAGTCCACCGGAAAGTACAAATAATTGTACCGAAGCGATAGTTGCTGCCAACCTTCCCAGGAAAACTCCCTGACGATTGTCTCCGTCCAGGTAGTTCATGCTAAAGCGAACTACAACAAGGCTCAACAGAGCAATCATCGAAAGGAATAAAATGCTCAACGAGTCGACTCGGATACTGAAGCCCAACTCCTCTAGTATCGGGAGTGCAAATTCCAAAGAATCTGACTTCAGCAAGAGTAATGCGGAACTCAGCGAAACCACAACTCCAGCAATTGCGACACCCGTTAACATCTTCTTAAGTGCCGTAGGTCTCAATCCTGATTGAAACCATGAGAAAATGGCGGCTACTGCAAATAAAACTGGAGAGATGGCAGGGATTAATGCATACAAACTCTGACTCATGCCTTACGCCTTTTCGATTAGAGAAATCGCTATTTCCGAGGTCAGTTTTACGTGATGGCCGGTTTCTTCTGCATGCTGCATAATCTTCTTCACTTGCTCGCGGCTGGCTTTCAATTCTGACAGTCTTTGGTCTGAATCTCCAATGGTCTGGCCGAAGCGAATTTCCTGACTAAAATTTCGCACCTGGTGGAAATTGATTTTTTTATCGATTAAGTGAGTCAAAATCTCGAAGGCTTCTTCAGGTGTGAAGGTCCCCTTTATCAAATCGATTTGTTGTGTGGATAACTCCATTTTGCTGTTGTGTTTTACTGCTTGTTCCATTTTTGTTAAATTTTTGTGGTACAAAGTTGAACAATCTGATTCATATATTTTCATTTATATTTGTTATGTAAACCATATATCATTGTAAATGAACTTCACCATTCACCAACTGGAAATCTTTCTGAAAGTGGTGCAGACAAAGAGCATCACCAAGGCATCCGAAGAGTTGTTTATGACACAACCAGCTGTGTCTATTCAGTTGAAAAAATTTCAGGATCAATTCGACATTCCGCTAACGGAAGTAGTTGGAAGACGGCTATTCATCACCGATTTCGGAAGAGAGATAGCTCAGATCGCAGAAAAAGTGACCAACGAACTGGCCACCATGAATTTTAAAACTGAGGCCTACAAGGGGATCATGGCCGGAAAGCTCAGCATTTCATCGGCTTCAACAGGAAAATACGTAATCCCCTATTTTCTTTCTGAGTTCATAGAAAGGAACACTGGAGTGGATCTCACTCTGAATGTGACCAACAAAACCTACGTTGTGGAGAGCTTAAAAAAGAATGAAACTGATTTTGCTCTTGTCTCTGTTCTCCCAGAAAAAATAGAAGTCGAGTCAGAAACGCTTATTGAAAATAAGCTTTATCTGATGAGCTCAGGGCCAGAAAAAGACGACAATAAACCACTGATCTACAGAGAGGAAGGGTCTGCCACGAGAATGGCCATGGAGCGCTATTTTGAGAAAAATAATAAGAAAGTGCGCAAGCGAATGGAGCTCACTTCTAACGAGGCTGTTAAACAAGCAGTAATTGCAGGTCTGGGATCATCGATAATGCCCCTGATCGGAGTAAAAAATGAGCTACTCAACAAGCAACTCTACATTTTGGACTCTAAGGATTTGCCAATTGTAACTCATTGGCGAATTATTTGGCTAAAAGGAAAAACCCTCTCTCCAGTGGCTCAGGCCTTTTTAGACTTTATCAGGCCACGGAAAGAGGATATTTTAAAGGAGAAATTTCTCTGGTACCTGAATTATTGATAAAAACAGGTCAAGCATTTCTCCGGATTTTCTTCAAAAAATGTCTCCTGGAACTTAATCCAATCTATAAATTTCTTTGATGTCTTTCAACACTTCCGCGTATTTGAAATTGAGGTCGATCAACTTTCCGGTGCTGATGTCGAAAACCCATCCGTGAATTTGGATTTTGCGATCGTTGTAGGCCTTTTGCACTGCAGCGGCCTTCATCACATTGATGCACTGTTCTTCTACGTTGAGCTCTACCAGTCTTTTGTAGCGTGCTTCTTCATCATCAATTTTGTTCAATTCATCCTTGTGGATGCGATAAACATCTCGAATGTTTCTGAGCCATGGATTGAGTACACCCAAATCGGCTGATTCCATCGCGGCTTTTACACCTCCGCAGTAATAGTGTCCGCAAACTACCACGTGATTTACCTTGAGGTGAACAACGGCATATTCCAATACCGACATCACATTCAGGTCTGTATTAGGTACCATGTTGGCGATATTTCTGTGAACGAAAGCTTCGCCCTGAGAAAGCCCCATCATTTCCTCTGCCGTGACGCGGCTATCTGAACAACCGACATACAACACTTCGGGACTTTGCCCTTTCGATAGATTTTCGAAATAGTTCGAGTCGAGTTTTAATTTATCCTCAACCCAATCCTTATTGTTTTGAAAAATATTTTTTATATCCATAAGCTGATTTTGTTTGCAAATCTAAAAATTCAGGCTGGCGAAAAATATTCGCTTTGGCCGTTATCGAATTGGTTAAAACTACGAATTTTGTTCGGGAATAATTTTCATTAAAAATTCAGATATGTTGCTCGATCTACTACAAAACCTTTCTTCCGACACGCGCTTTGTTGTTATAGCTCTGATCATCATAATTATCACGCTAATTGTACTGATCGTATTTAACCGAACAGCCAACCGCATAATCAAGCGGATGACCCTAAAAGAGGACTTCGATCCGACAACGTATCGTTTCGTTCAGCACACTGTCTCAGCACTAATCATTATTGTAGCTCTCGGATTTATTATCTGGATGATTCCTGCCTTGCGCTACATCGCTAAATCACTGGTGGCAGGTGCCGGTATTGCTGCGGTGATCATCGGTTTTGCCAGTCAGGCTGCACTGGCCAACGTGATCAGCGGACTTTTTATCGTGATCTCAAAACCCTACAGAATCAAAGATAGAATCCATGTCAAAAACGAACTTTTTGGAACTGTTGAAGACATCACCCTGCGCCACACTGTAATTAGAAACTACGAGAACCAAAGAATCATCATCCCTAACTCCATCATGAACAGCGAGGTGGTGACCAACAACGATTATGAAGAGGATCGGATTTGCAAGTGGCTTTACGTATCGATTTCGTACGATGCCGATATCGACAAGGCAAAGCAGGTTTTTAGAGAAGAATGCGAGAAACACCCCAAGGTGATTGATGTGCGCACACCCGAGGATGTGGCTGATGGGGAAGAAAAAGTGCGCGTAAAAGTGGTAGAACTGGGAGAATACTTCGTGAAACTAAAAGCCTGGGCCTGGACCAAAAACACTGAAGACTCGTTTGAAGTCGGCTGGGATGTTCTCGAAAACGTCAAAAAAGCTTACGACAAAGCTGGAATCGAAATTCCTTTCCCTTATAGGACGGTAGTCTACAAAAAGGATATGACAGAGCAAACGACTCCAAAGAAAAGTTCAAAAGACTAAAACTGCTCTTTCCAAATTCAACTGTTAACTTTGAAGTTCAACAAATAAAATTGAAGACACGATGAAGCTATACCCAGTGAACAACGGATATTTCAAACTCGATGGTGGCGCCATGTTTGGCGTGGTGCCCAAATCCCTTTGGCAGCGCACCAATCCCGCTGACGAAAACAACATGTGTTCCTGGGCCATGCGATCACTGCTAATCGAAGACGGTGATCGCCTGATGCTAATCGACTGCGGAATGGGCGACAAGCAGAGCGAGAAGTTTTTTAGCTTTTATTATCTCCACGGTGACGACACACTCGACAAGTCTCTGGCGGAGTACGGCTTCCACAGAGATCAGATCACTGATGTGTTTCTCACACACCTGCACTTCGACCACTGCGGAGGCGCCATTAAGTACGATGATAGTGGCGAGAATCTGATTCCGGCTTTTAAAAACGCTACATTCTGGAGCAACGATAAGCACTGGGAGTGGGCCACAGAACCCAACGCCAGAGAAAAAGCTTCTTTCCTGAAAGAAAACATTTTGCCGATCCAGGAAAGTGGTAAACTCAAGTTCATTGAACGCACGGGCGATTTTAGCGATACACCTTTCGACAACATTTCGGTATTTTTTGCCGATGGACACACCGACAGCCAGATGATTCCAATCATCGAGTACCAGGGTAAAAAACTGGTTTTTGCAGCCGATTTACTTCCCTCAACCGGTCACATCCCGCTGCCCTATGTAATGGGCTACGACACTCGTCCACTTCTCACACTTAGCGAGAAAGAGAAGTTTCTGAACAAGGTGGCTGATGAAGAAATGATCATGTTTTTGGAACACGATCCCGAGAACGAATGCTGCACTTTAAAACACACCGAAAAAGGAGTCCGTTTAGATCGTACCTTCGGCTTTCACGAACTTTTCGAAAAATGAAAACTGCTTTAACTTTTGCCTTGTGCTTTTTGCTAACAGTTAGCGCTTTAGCCCAGGGCAAGCGATTTACTGAAGAAAACAAAACTCGTCAGCTTCTCGAAATGCAGGAAGGTGTCTTGCTTGTCCCCCTTTTCAGAGTTTCTGAGAATGGAGGAATCATGACCACCACTCAATCTTCGGAACAAACTCTGAAGTCGGAACACAACAGCCAAATCATCAGGGCTTTTGAAACGAACTATCCATTCGGTGAAGTCTACTATTTCTTTGGAGACAACTGGTGGAAAATTCTCCGGGGCGAGCGCGAAGGATTGATACTCAATGCCGATCGGGAGCCGGTTTCTTCTGGATCCTGGAAGGACAAAACTTTTTTCCTCGCACGCTTCGAACCCAGTGGCTGGCACTTGCCTGCAGACATTCAGTATGTAAAAAAATCCATCGATGAGTTCGACAATGGGCAGGCAGCTTTTAGGGAAAATCTTCCGAAAGCAGTCGCAGAAGAAACCGCTCTGGCAATTCCGCTTTTTCGAAATTTTTCCGCAACTCAGAACGTACACCACAATCTGCTCAACCAGAGGCTCAGCGAGAGAAACAAAACTATCGTGAGCGAACTGAATGCTTGCCAAAAGGACTATCCGGTGTTTTTTTTCTATGAAAATCAATGGGCTAAAATCAAAGAAGAAAATGAGGACGCTCCATTGTTTGATTGCAATTTTTCAGAGAAGCAGTCGGATGTTGATCTTGAGCAAATCAGTCTATTTCAACCGGCCTTTTGTCCAGCTCCTAAAGATGACGAAAACTCATCGGAGTTTGACAAAGAGATGGCGATCATGAATCCAAATTCGAATTACTATCCCGCGCTAATCATCGAAAGACTGTATGACAAAGCGATTGCAAAAAACAGTAGGCGAGGCTTTTTAATCAATTTTCGCTATGCCTATCGTCTCAATTATTCTTCAGGAGTAAAGGGTAGTTACGACTCTGCTGTTGAAGGAGTTGTTAGCAAAATCACAACCGATCTCGATGAGTTAGGATTAATTCCTCCGACTTCTGAGGAGCAGTGATTCGTTGATTCGTTTTACCAATGAAGGTCCCTCGTAGATAAAACCTGTGTAGAGTTGAACCAGCGAAGCTCCGGCATCGAGCTTTTCCAGTGCATCTTCTTCGGTGTGGATCCCTCCTACTCCAATTATTGGAAATCCTTTACCCGACTTTTCCGAAAGGTATCGAATCACTTCTGTGCTGCGATTTGTAAGTGGTTTTCCACTAAGTCCCCCGTTACCTATTTGGTCCAGTTCTGATTTCTCAGTTTTTAGCCCTTCTCTCGAAATGGTGGTGTTGGTAGCAATCACTCCCGCTATTCCGGAGCTCTTCACAATTTCTACGATGTCATCTAGCTGTTCGTTGGTCAGGTCAGGTGCAATTTTCAACAAAATGGGCTTGGACTTTTCTCTCCTGGAGTTTTCCTTTTGCAAAGCGAGCAACAACCTCGTGAGTGGCTCCTTATCCTGAAGTTCACGGAGGTTTGGGGTGTTTGGTGAGGAGACGTTTACCACAAAGTAATCGACCACCTCGAACAGCTCACGAAAGCAAATCAGGTAATCGTCAAGTGCATTCTCATTGGGGGTCACCTTGTTCTTTCCGATGTTACCACCAATCACCAGGTTTTTGTTTCTACGCTTTAGTCTTTTTGCAGCCGCTTCCACTCCTTCGTTGTTGAACCCCATCCTGTTTATCAGCGCGTTGTCTTTGGGCAAGCGAAACAATCTTGGTTTGGGATTTCCGGGTTGGCCTTTAGGCGTGACAGTTCCAATTTCTACAAAACCGAATCCCAGTTGACCCAACTCCCGGTAGAGTTTAGCGTCCTTGTCAAAACCAGCTGCAAGCCCCACTGGGTTGGGAAATTTGATACCAAAAACCTCTCTTTCTAATGACGCATCAGCCACTTTATACTTGCGCTTTGCAAAAGATTTCGCTCCTGGCAATTTCATCGAAAAACGGATCAGTCTGAAGGAGAAGTGGTGGATTTTTTCTGGCGAAAACCGAAAGAAAATCGGTCGAATGAGCTGCTTATACATGGAGCGCGGTTTTGGAGTGCAAAAGTACAACTTAAGGCCAAAACCGGAGCACGCACAGTGAACACACTGAGTGAAAATTTTTTAACCATGAAATCTACAACCAAAACAGCGATAGCTTTTATAGACGTTGATAACTTTGTTAAAAGTCCAACAATGCCCCCCCTTTATTTCCGCTGTATCTCATGATATATTTGTGTTAATAGATTCATATACTGATAACCTTGTCTTCTTATGTTGACAATATTTGGAAAGAGAAAATTGAATGACAATCAGGTGGCGAATATTTTCGTCAACTCGATGATTGAATCCGTGGAAAAAGGTTTCCCCGAAATTGCCGGATTCATCAACGACTGCCCACAGTTTGTCAGAAACCCAAATATCGATCCCGATGATTATGGTCGCTTTCTGATGATCGTGATTGCCGGTAACTTCAATTATATTCCAAGATATTTTAACCAGGGACACGATCAGGTAATTATCAGAAAATGTGTAGAAAAATTCGCGGATGTTTTCGAAATGAAAACGAATGAGTTTGCTCAGCTGATCAAGGAATACAAGGACTACCTGAAGCGCGTGAATATGCCTTCGAAGACCACACTCTACGCCATGTCAAAGGGTGTCTTTTATAAGTATAATCTCAACGATTTCCAGGAGGATTATTTTAAGAGTCTCAAAACACCAAATCCGATTTTTCTAAAGAATCTGGATGACATGATGAAAAACTTCCTATGGAATTGGGACAAGTTTTCTGAAAAGTACAAAGTGACAGCCTAGCGGATTCCGCGATCAATCTCTCGTTTCAAATCTTTTTGCTTGAGATCTTCTCTTTTATCGTAGAGCTTTTTCCCTTTGGCAACCGCAATCTCCAGTTTGGCTAATCCTCTTTCGTTTATGAAAAGTAAAACTGGAATAATCGTCAGGCCAACGTCCTTCATCTTTCGCTCAATCTTGTTGATCTCGCTGCGATTCAAAAGGAGTTTTCTCTTGCGCTTTGGGTCGTGGTTGTAATGGCTGGCATTTTCGTATTCGGCAATATACATGTTGTACACAAAGAGCTCGTCCTTTTCCAATTTGCAGTAGGCTTCCACAATGCTAGCCTTATTCTGCCGAATGGATTTGATCTCCGTGCCATTCAGTTGAATCCCCGCCACATACTTGTCCAGCAGGTGATATTCAAATTTTGCCTTTTTATTTTTTATCTCTACGCCCATAGTGAACTTTGCGAAGTGCGAATTTACTAAACGCCTTCCCATCATCAAATGTAGAGCTCGTTTATTGTGAATTAGCGAGGCTCAAATTCCAGATTCCGCAGTAATTCGATATTTTCGTCACACAAAATGCAATGTGATTATGGATTCAATTTTATTCGAGAAAAAAGACGGGGTAGCCAGAATTACTCTCAACCGACCTGATAAGTTCAACAGCTTCAATCGCCAAATGGCTCTGCAGATGCAAGACAGGCTGCGCGAATGCGACAAAGACAAAGAGGTACGATGTATCGTAATCACCGGTTCTGGCAAAGCATTTTGTGCCGGTCAGGATTTGCAGGAAGCAATCGATCCAGAAGGTCCAGAACTGACACAAATCGTAAGTGAGCACTACAACCCGATAATTCTGAAAATCAGAAGCATCGAAAAGCCAATTGTCGCTGCAGTAAACGGAGTGGCGGCAGGCGCAGGAGCTAACATTGCTCTGGCCTGCGACATTGTAGTTGCCAGGAAGTGTGCCGATTTCATCCAGGCTTTTAGTAAAATTGGTCTCATTCCCGACTCCGGAGGAACTTACATTCTCCCACGGATTATAGGTTATCAAAAAGCCAGCGCCCTCATGATGCTGGGAGATAAGATCTGCGCAGAAGATGCCGAAAATATGGGAATGATTTACAAAGCCATTGAAGACGTAGACTTTGAATCGGAAATTGATAAAATGACCGCCAAACTGGCGTCCATGCCAACTCGTGGAATTGGACTAACCAAGCGCGCGCTCAACAGCTCCGCGGCAAACACGCTCAAGCAACAACTCGATTTGGAAGATGCACTACAAACAACTGCCGGTCAAACTGAGGATTATCAGGAAGGCGTGAATGCTTTTCTCGAAAAGCGCAAACCGAATTTCAAAGGAAAATAAAACTCGAATCGATGAAAGAGCTACTCTTTTTTGCATTGCTCCTTACCAGTGGATTTGCTTCAGCTCAGGAAGAAAAGTCGAATCCTCGGGAATTCGAGATGACTGAAGGCGACACCACTTATGTAATGAAGCAGTATTTCATGTTGATCTATTTGACTGGTGACAATCAGGAAGAGGTCTCACGAGAAAAGTCTACTGAGCTTCAGGAAGGCCACCTGGGTCACATCAACAAAATGGCTGATGAGGGAGTGGTGAAAATGGCCGGACCCTTTGGAGATCAAACCGAAAAGCGGGGTATTCTCATCTTCGACCTGGACACCAAAGAAGAAGTTGTGGAATGGGTTAGCCAGGACCCTCTGGTGAAAGCCGGAAGACTCAAATACGAAATCCACCCGTGGTGGACTGCAAAAGGAAGCTGTTTGGATTAGGCTAACATTCGACTGGACTTCAAGCTACTGATAAAATTTAGAATTAGAGGTTTAAGATTTTCTTTATATTGAAGAATTCTCTCTTGAAAAAGAGAGTTCAACATAAAAACCAAAACCTCTAATTATGAAAAAATTAATCTTACTACCGTTCTTATTTCTTGCCTATTTATCTTTTGGTCAGATTGACGAGATTGCCGAAATCGAAGGCTACTCTTACGAAGTTCGGGTATTACTCATAGATCACGACATGCCGAAAATCCTGGTATACGAACCTTCAGAAAACCACTTTGATCTTTACAATGAAGACTATACTTTGTATCGCTCAGTAGACATTCCCTATAATTATCAAGGATCAGGTCAGTACAACATGTTTCACGTCTCAAGAACTTTGTTTGACTGTGACACCACCAACATTGAATATTTAATTTCCTGGTCAGGCCAAACACAAGTCTGGACGAAAGTGATTCGCGAAGATGAAACAGAATTACTGAGTGAAGAAGACGTTGTTTACAATGCATTTAATACGGCTACACCCGAGTCCAACGGAATTGTGTCTGGCTCCAATGGTAGCCTACTTCATCTTGAAGGAAGTGTTTGGGGTGCTCCTTTAAGTAGAATATATCATCTATGCGGGCAACTTCCGAGAAATACTTCAAGGATGGATAGCACTATGACTGGTCTGACAGAAGAAGATGAAATTTTGGATCAAGTGAAGTTATACCCCAACCCTTCAGACTCACAGATTACTATCGACTACGATTTGGAAGGAAATGAATCGGGAACTATCAAAGTTTTCAGCATGAAAGGCCAGCTTGTGGAAGAAAAACAACTAGGTAGCTTTTTCAATAAAGTCATGCTCGATATTTCCGATTATTCAGCCGGTAGCTATATCGTAAAGATTCAAACTGCCAGCGGTGAAATACTCAGCGAAAGATTCATTAAGGTGGAAAAGTAAAAGCTTTACAACGCAACTCATGAAGGCGCATTCAAGTCTGAAACAAAAGACTTTTATGCGCCTTTTTATATTGATTTTCATTGGTCTCATTTATTCTTCAAACCTGTTCTCACAATCCTATTTCACAGAGCAACAGGCAAAGGTTATTGTGAATCAAATCTGTAGCATTTCAGGTCTTTTTCCAGAAATGATCGTGACTGAAGATCACTCTGTAACAAAAGCCGTTGCATACATCAAGGCGAACGAACAACACATCGCTTTCAATCCGGTTGCGCTAGGGCAAATACGGGATTCATCGCAAACTGATTGGTCTGTAGTGAGCATCCTCGCGCACGAAATGGCTCATCATTTTTTGGGTCACACCCTAAACCCTGCAGATATCGACAAATTGGACGAATTGAAATGCGATCGATTTGCTGGCTACATTCTCTATCGCCTGGGAGCAAGTAAAAAAGAGGCCTTAGCGGTTATACCGTTCACAGGCACACACCAGGGCTCTGACTCGCACCCTCCAAGAAACCAGAGGAAAATTGCTGCTGCAAATGGATGGAACGAAGCGAGTAAGTCTGGCCTTGAAAGGATTAAATGTGAGTTTGTGGACCGAGTATTTGAAACCCCCGTGCTATCCGTCAACTTCATTTCAGATACAAAAAATTACTTCTTGCTTCCCGACTCTTCACTTGTTTGGTACGACAGCCAGGGGCGTGATCATAAAGTGGGTTCAGGGCAAAAAAGTGATGATGAAAACTACCCCTTTTTGATCACTTTGACTGACAAGCATTATCAGATTAGCGAATCGGGCACAGTGTGGAATAAGACTGACTATGATGCGATGATGAAAATAGGAACCGCAGTGTTCATATCTCGTTAATTTCCTGTTGATAACGAGTAATGCACATTGCTGCATTAACAAGAAGTCCACATGTTCTTCACACAGCCTATTTTTTAGCTAGCTTTACATGTAGCTACAAAAGGCTCTTAAATTCAGACTTTTACAGGAAGCAGTGGAATGTACTTATAAACATATTCTGATAATTGATGACGACAGAATTAACTGTCTATTAAACAGACAGTTCGTGTCCTTCTGCCTTCCAAAAGTGATGGTCAACTCATTTCAGGATGCTACACTCGTTCTTCAATATTTGAAAGAGGGAAAGGTTGCTGAGCCAGATCTTATTCTCCTGGATATCAACATGCCAGAAATGAACGGATGGGAGTTTTTAACACAGTTGAAAACCATTCCGATAAATCCAGATGTGATCATGTTGAGTTCCTCGTTGCATTTTGCTGATATTGAAAAATCAACCCAATTTGATGCAGTCAAATACTACATTGAAAAGCCTTTAACTGAAGAAAAAATCGAACGTTTCATCTGTCAAAAAAGATATGAGCCTTTTGGATTGGATCGACATTTCTAAAAAACTACCCGAAAATGGCCAGCGCGTGTTGGCTTTTATTCCAGAGAACAAGGTATTCCTTCCCGGAAAGACACTGGAGTTTGAGATCCGTGAAGTAATTGTCCTCCACTTTCTCAAAAATTTTTACGAAGAAGGAACAGAGAAAAGACAGAAACACGGTCCTCATTTTTGGCAGGGCGAAGGAAACAGCAATCACTTTTTTGGTGATGTGACTCACTGGATGCCAATTCCCGAAGGACCAGAAAAGTAAGCCTTAAAAAGCATTTTTCGAAGCAACGATAGTTGCGCTTACCACAGCAGCCGTTTCCGTGCGCAATCGAGTGTTACCAAGTGCCACTGGACCAAAGCCACTTTCTAATGCTTGTTCAATTTCATCGGGCGAGAAGTCGCCTTCAGGACCGATAAGAATGGTAGTTGGTACACCAGATTTCACCTGCGATACAAATTGTCTCCTGGGCTGGTCTTCTTCGCAGTGCGCGATATACCGTTCTCCTTCGCCTCGTTCCTCAATGAAGTCTTTGAACTTCGTCAACTCCTCAATTTGAGGTTTATAAAACTGATTAGATTGTTTCATTGCAGAGATAGCAATTCTCTCTAATCTATCGAGTTTTATTTTTTTTCTTTCTGCGTGTTCACAGAGAATTGGCACAATGCGGGTCACTCCAATTTCAGTGGCCTTTTCGATGCACCACTCAAGTCGGTCATTGTTTTTTACAGGAGCGATTGCCAAAGTGAATTCATACGTCCTTTCCGGTTGCTTTTCTTCTTTCAACTTTTCGAGTCGAACGCCTCTGTGGTTTTCATCGAGCAGTTTAGCCTCAATCAAAAACCCTTCTCCATCGGTGGCGTGAACGATATCTCCCACCTTCTTTCTGAGCACCTTCACCAGGTGGCGAGATTCGTCAGCGGGCAATTCAATGGTGTTGTCTGATGTACGTGGGAAATAGAACAATTGCATTCCACAAAGAAATAGATTTTAATTTTGAATGGCATGCAACTGCATTATTTTGTAACTTCCTCTGGCATACTCAAATAACACCTTTTCTTGGAATACGAACTAACACGGCTAGAGCGGGCAAGCTGCCCGTACCTGATCCTGCGCGGAAATATCCGAAGCAAGGACCTGGAACTGTTAGTTTCCCTTCTCTCCAAGAATGTGATTGATCAAAACGAAAATCGTATTCTGATTGAAACCATTGAAGCAAAAGCAGACCTTTCAGAACTGGAGATCGTCAATTTCCTGAGAAACTTCCCTCCCAAGCTGCGAGCATTGAAGATTGCTGTCGTAGTGAAAGTACAGAAAACTCAAAAAGCTCGCCTCTACGAAAGTATAGTTTACTCTAATGGCTTCCCGGTGCGTTTTTTCATCGATAGAGAAAAGGCAGTTACTTATCTTTTATCTTAATTTTTGAGAATCAGAAAGCCTGACTTCCTACCTGCAAATTCTTATGCTAGATTCAAAATAATATATATCTTTGCCGCCCGCTAAAAACGATTAGCGGGCCTTTTGGTCGCGTAGCTCAGCTGGATAGAGCATCCCGGTTTCTTAAACCGGGACGGTTCCAGATTCGACTGAAATGAGGTAAAGTAATGGTCGCGTAGCTCAGCTGGATAGAGCATCCCGGTTTCTTAAACCGGGACGGTTCCAGATTCGACTGAAATGAGGTAAAGTAATGGTCGCGTACCTCAGCTGGATAGAGCATCCCGGTTTCTTAAACCGGGACGGTTCCAGGTTCGACTGAAATGAGGTAAAGTAATGGTCGCGTAGCTCAGCTGGATAGAGCATCTGCCTTCTAAGCAGACGGTCCCAGGTTCGAATCCTGGCGCGATCACTAGATGATCAAAGACCGGTTTCGCATGTTGCGAAACCGGTCTTTTTCATTCTAATCCGACTCAAGCTTGCTTGAAGAAGGGGCAGAATGAAAAAGACCCAGAATTGCCGACAAGGCAATCGGTCTTTGATCCATTTCTCAACCAACGCTTTCAATTCGGGATTCTCCTCAGACTTTAACCTTTATTTCTTTTCTTTGAAAAATGGCGAATAGTCGGGGGAATGGTTCCGGTCCAGCACAAACAGTCAATCCGGAAAACAAAACAGGTTTTGGCACCTTTGGGGGAGTTTTCACTCCTTCTATTCTCACCATCCTCGGGGTTATCATGTATCTCCGTTTTGGGTGGGTCGTAGGAAATGTCGGCCTGCTCGGTACTCTTCTGATTGTGACACTTTCCACTTTAATCACTTTTTTCACAGCTCTTTCAATTGCCTCTATAGCCACCGACCAACGGGTTAGAGCAGGTGGAGCTTATTACATGATTAGCCGTTCGATGGGTATCGAGACTGGGGGCGCTGTTGGAATTCCGCTTTATTTGGCTCAGGCACTTTCTGTAGCACTTTACACTATTGGTTTTGCGGAGAGTTTCTCGGGGGTTTTCCCACAATTCGACCAAACGAGTGTAGGCCTGATCGTTACACTCGTAGTTGGTGTTTTGGCCATCTTCTCAGCAAAAATCGCCATTCGCAGTCAGTACTTTATCATGGCAGCCATTGCCATTTCACTCATATCATTGGCCTTTGGCAAACCAATAGAAGAAACCACTATCGAAATGTGGGGTGCCACCGACAGAAACTCCGAGCCTTTCTGGGTAGTGTTTGCTGTTTTCTTTCCCGCTGTTACCGGAATTATGGCTGGGGTCAACATGTCGGGCGAC
This sequence comes from Halocola ammonii, assembly GCF_049334165.1. Lineage (NCBI taxonomy): Bacteria > Pseudomonadati > Bacteroidota > Flavobacteriia > Flavobacteriales > Halocolacceae > Halocola > Halocola ammonii. The sequence continues at coordinate 27,582 of NZ_JBEGHD010000018.1, read as the reverse complement.
CTTAAAGATTCTGCTAAATCCATTCCAAAAGGAACGTTCGCAGCCATCGGAGTGGGATATTTGATCTACATGGGTTTGCCGATTTTGTTGGCCAATAGAGCCAATGCACTCACCCTAATAGATGATCCATTAATCATGAGAAAAATCGCCTACTGGGGCGATGCCATCCTTTTGGGTGTTTGGGGTGCGACTTTGAGTAGCGCCATTGGCAGCATTTTGGGAGCCCCTCGTGTTTTACAAGCCCTGGCCAGAGACAGCGTGCTTCCTAGAAAACTTCGTTGGCTGGGCCGCGGGACGGGAGATGACGACAGCCCGCGTATCGGCACCATCGTTACACTCGCCCTTGCACTGGTAGCTGTTTACTTCGGAAACCTAAACGTAGTAGCTCCCGTTTTGACAATGTTTTTCCTCACCACCTACGGGGTTCTCAACATTGCCGCAGGACTTGAGAGATTTCTGGGCAGTCCTTCATTCAGACCGACCTTTAAGGTTCACTGGGTCTTTTCACTTTTGGGCGCGTTCGGCTGTATTGCAGTCATGCTTTTAATAAATGCACTTGCAACTGTAGCTGCGCTTCTTTTCATTCTTCTGGTTTTCTTTTGGCTACAAAAGAGAAAACTGCAAACGGCCTGGGGTGATGTTCGCCAGGGTGTTTGGATGGCAATGGTTCGAGCAGGGCTCATGAGAATTAAGCGAAATGCCGATCCCAAAAACTGGCGACCGCATATTCTCGTGCTTTCTGGAGCGCCTACCAAGCGTTGGCACCTCATCGAACTCGCCAACAGTCTTTCCCAAAGCAAAGCCATAATGACCGTGTGCACTACCATCACCGACCCAGACGTGCCAGTAGAGAGACAAAACGCAATGGAGGCCAGAATCTCAGAATACCTCTTTCAGCGCGGAATTAGCAGTCTGGTTCGAGTTTTTTCCTCTCCCGATCCTTTTGAAGGATCGAAACAGTTAGTCGATACCTACGGTCTTGGCCAAATGGTTCCCAACACCATCGTGCTGGGAGCTTCGGAAAATGAAGAGACCAAAACCAACTATTGTGAGATGATCAGCCATTTTTATCGCTCTCAGCGAAACGTGCTCGTTGTGCGAGAAAATGAGACTGAGCACAAAATTAAAAATGAGCGGATTGACATTTGGTGGGGTGGACTCAAAGCCAATGGTGGCCTCATGATCGTACTGGCATTCCTACTTCAAAACAGCCTGGATTGGCAGAATGCTCAAATAAATCTAAAAATGCTGACCACTTCTGAAAATGCTGCTCAAGGAGCCCGAAAAAATCTCGAGAACATTGTTGGCCAGATGAGAATTGACGTTAACACTGAAGTGATTTGCGATAGCGAACAAGATTTCTATTCGATCTTACACCAGAGCTCTCAAGGGGCTGATCTGATTTTCCTGGGCATGGCTGAACCTACCGGTGAATTTGATTTTGTGAATTACTTCTCGAACATGCAATTAAGAACCGCAGACTTACCGACAATAATATTCACTCTGGCTTCTGAAGACATTGTCTATGAAGATGTTCTTTCATAAAAGAAAAAAGCCCCTCAACCACAAGAGTTGAGAGGCTCTCAATCAATATTACTTTGAAATCAATAAGTCTATCAGGTAGTCGCTCCCTGGCAACTTGAACCTGCTCCTGCTGTGCAGCCAAAACAGTGTTGCCCGGTTTTAATCGTACGTTGATTCAATTTTTCTTCATCGAACTCCGAAATATGATTTCCGAGCTCTTTATCTACCTTAAGCTCAAGCATTTGATTGAAATCACAATCGTAGAGCCAGCCATCCCAACTCACAGAAATTGAGTCGCGACACATTACATTTCGAACCGATGCCGGATTGTATGCATTCACCAACTTCTCCATATACTCATCGTAGTTTCCGCTGGCAATTAGGTAATCTAAGAACCTGGCGATGGGAAGATTGGTGATGCAAAGCAAATTGTTGAACTCAATGTCAAAATTGCGCTTCAATTGTCGTTTGAATTGATTTTCCAAGGTCTGCTGATCTCCAGGCAAAAAAGCCCCGTTCGGATTGTAAACCAAATCGAGCTTGTGCTTGGAGCCTTCTACTCCGTAACCAACTTCATTGAGCATTTTCAGGGCTTCTATCGATTTGCTGAAAACACCTTCACCTCGCTGGGCATCAGTCTTAGAAGCATCAAAATAAGGCAATGAAGACACTACTCTCACTTTATTTTCCTTAAAGAACTGTGGTAGATCGTAGTACTTTTTGTTAGCAACGATGATCGTTAGATTACATCTCACAATCACTTCTTCTACTCCTCTTTTCACTGCCTCACTGACGAAATATCTAAAATGTGGATTCATCTCAGGTGCGCCACCGGTGAGGTCGAGTGTTTTCACCCCAATGCGTTCGATCACTTTCAAGCACTGATCGATGGTCTCTTTGGTCATGATCTCTTTTCTATCAGGACCTGCATCCACGTGGCAGTGCTTACAAACCTGATTGCACATGTAGCCCACATTTACCTGGAAGATTTCTATTCCAGTTGGCTTCAGTGGATAATCATCAATTTCTCTTAAGTGATCTTCAAACGTCTTAAGCTCGCCAGTTTCAAATTTACCACCCTCGAGATGATCGATTTGTTTCTGTTTGTACGAGAGCTCACTACGTCTTGCTTTCAAACTTTTCAGCATAAATAATCCTTTCTTTTTTAGAGATTTTTAGAAAGAGGTTGAGAAGGATAAGTGATTTTACATCGACAATTTTTTCACTTTATTCATCATTTGAACTCCGTGAACCATAGAAGCACCTCCGCGAATGGCACCGGCCACATGCACTGCTTCCATCATTTCTGCATTGCCACAACCTTTTTCGAGCGTATCCTGTGTGTACGCATCAATACAATAAGGGCACTGAATGGCATGCGCAACGGCCAGAGCAATTAGTGACTTCTCTCTTTCTGTTAGAGCACCTTCGGCAAAAACATCACCATACCAGTCAAAAAACTTCTTGGCTAGTTTGGGTTCAAACTCGGCAATGTCACCAAATTTCTTAAGGTCTTCAGGGTTGTAATAGGTCTTTTCCATTGGAATAATAGATTATTGAAGGCTGGTGTTATCACCACCTCTTTGATTGATAATTAAATACGTAAAATTGAAGTAAACCGGATTTGCTCAGAGTAAATTCGTGGAAGGGGGTGCTCTTGAAAGGTCAATCCTGGAAGTGAAAGAAGATTCTATTCTTTCGCTTTTTGGCAGCGGTGTGAAAAATCCAAAACAGATTGTTTCAAGTGATTTCCTGATTGCAAACCACACCGGTATTTCCCTAAGTGCCAGGCTCAGTTCTTTACTGTGATTCACATCAACTTTCACAGACAACTCCAGCGGCCTAAGAGATTTGTCAGTAAAATATTTTTTGAGCGATTCAAAGAGATTTGAAGAATTCCAACTGAGCTGCTCGAAAGTCGTTTGCTGAAAATCCTTTTTTGAAACTCCTATGAGATACGCTCCTCCCGAAGTTGATTGGCCGACTACCGGCTTTCCTGAAGCGAGTGTGGACTTGGCCAGCTTCAAATCGGAAGGTGAAAGCGAAAGACAATCGTTGCCAATGGAGATTACGTTCTGGTAACCTCGCTCTAGCACATTCTGAATGGCATTGGCAAATCGCTCACCGAAAGTACTTCCTCTTTGATCTGAGGAAGTGATGACAACAAGCGGGATCCGGGAAAGTCGCGCAATCGACCGGGCGTGATCAATGAAAAGCTGACTTAGCCTGTGATCTTTTTTGAGGTTTTTTGCGCCTGAGAAGTCCTTTTGCAGAGCTTCTTCAGATGCAGTTCGTGTGAAAAGCAAAACTGCTGTTTCGTACCTGCTATGTTCGGTTTTTGTTTTCAGAGCGTGCTAAAAGATTCGTAATGCATCTGTCAGATCTGATCTAACAGTGGTAGCGAATCTAAGGATAGAACCATTAAAATCTATCACGGAACGAAACTTTTTTACTTCAACTTCATTTATGATCGTTCTTGAAGCAAATCTCTTTCATTCTTTTTAGATCAAGTGGTTTGGAGAGCATTCCTTCCACCATCGGATGTTCATCAGCCCTCACCTCGTCAGATTCATCAATGGAAGACGTAAGGAGCAAGACACAAGGAATAGTTTCAGCTTGAAACCCTGGAAGCTGTGACTTTGCGTTTTCGAGAAATTGCCATCCGGAAAGTCCGGGCATATTTATATCAAGCAGAATCGCTTCCGGATAATCGCTCTCAGAAAGTTGACTCAATTGATCAAAGGCTTGCCTACTATCATTGAATTCACGGATATCACTTACCCATTGCTCCTCATTAAGCATAGTCTTACAAATCAGGTTATTGACCTGATCGTCATCAATTATCCAAACAGTAATTTTTTCATTCATCGATTAGCCAGGTTATAGAGCAGAATGTTGAATCCTCAATATTCCTCAGAAATATACGACAACAGATTCAAAATTGGTTATTTTCATAATTTACAAAGACAAACTGCATGGTAGCAACGGAATCCGTTGTAGTCAATGCTAAACTTTTCGCGAAATAAATCGCACGAATTTGCCTTTAGGTTTTATTCGAAAAAATAAAAACAAATTCGGATTTCTGTTAAGTGAAATAGGAAATGTCATTCATTTGCCAGCTCTTCAAGATTAGAAGTGCTTTTTTGAAGACATTGCAAATTTGGCGATTTAAACCTCGTCCGACAATACTGCAATTGCATTAACGCTTCCTATGTCACTGATCCACAAATGTTTTCAATTAAAAACTATTATAACTTATTTCGAAATACAGGGTTTTTCCTGTTAAATTAAGCCCTGAACTAGACATTTCGTTACTAGTTCGGCAGTATTTCGACAACCCGACTTCTCCAGTATTCGTTGTCTGTGTGTTCGAACAGTATTCTCCTTTACTTCCAATCTTTCGGCAATCTCTTTAGCGGTTTCCCCTTTAGAAAGTCTTTCGATAATCTCTAATTCCCTATCCGAAAATTCATTGGAGTCTAGTTTTAAAATGGCCAATTCATCACTTTTTTCTGCCTGATTTTCAGCACCAATATTATAGTAAGACGGACGCCCATTCATACCCAACATCGATACTGTCTCGTCTTTGAGAATTTTCATGTGACTCAAATCGGTATGGACACAAAATACGCGTTCCGTTGTGCCATTATCAGAGAGGGTAAGCGTGTTAGACTGATGAAGTATTCTCTTCTTCTTTCCTTCTGGCGTCACCATAGTAACAAAATAACTGGACTTATAATATGGTAAATCTTTAGAGGGAATGATCTCAGAGCAATATCGTCCAACGGCTGCTTCTTTCATCTGAGTTTGGGCCAGACTCTCTTCTGTTTGCATTTCCAAATATTTCACCTCGCTCCAGTCTTCCGGTTCTATGCCCAGTATGTTTTTGATATTGGGATCTACATACTCCATCTCAATCGTATACCAGTTAAAAATGAAGTAATAAAAATTTCCTGTGGCAAACAGCGAGGCCATTCTGTTTAAATCAGAGAGGTTTTCTAATGGCTTTGATTTGTCAAGTTTATTGGTCATACCTTTTTTCCAGATAGAGACCATTTTATCTATTTCCTCCTTCTTCAAAGCTTGGTTTTTTGGGTTAACATAAATAGTTATAGCGGCTGATAAATGTACAAACAATAAATAAAAAAGATACTTTCATCCTCTAATATTTTCCAATATTTCAATGCTAAATAATCCCTCATAACTTAGTGGTTTGTTCTACAGTAGTTAACAGCCATGAAGCCGCGAGTTTTTCAGTTGACTATCAAATGAAAAACAACTTTTTTCAACTCCTTCTTTTCGTCTTTTCACAGCTTGATTTAGTGAGTTAATTTCCAGACACCTTAAGAATACTTCAGCGGCTCAAAACTGTAGATTTCCTGGAAGCTTTTCTTTATGCTCCTCAGTCTCCAGCTCACTTCTATCTTTAAAATGCATTGAGGTAAGAAGCAAAACAAAATACTGTTTGATAATTGAGGGATCTAGCTTTAATGAGCTTTAGTCTGAGGTTCAAAACAGCTATGAATTTTATCTCCATGCATCTGTTTTTGCTTAGATTTAGTCTTCCAAATAGCGGTGGTCCGAAAAGAGCCCACAATGATTTGAAATAATGAACCAATAAAATCGATTCGATTATGAAAAAATTAATGTTTACCCTGACAGCGTTGCTATTTGCAGTAGCCGCAAGCTACTCACAGTCTGAGAGTCCTATGACAGAAAGTAGCAAAGAGGTCAAAAAGGAGATGGTAAAACAAGATCAGGAAGTGAAGAAAAAGGAGGTCAGCTTTGAACAGCTTCCACAGCCAATTCAAAAGAAGCTGAAATCAAAAGAAATGGCACCCTGGAAACCAACGAAAGCATATCTTACAGAAGATGGGACTTACATCATAGAAATGATGAATGGCAATAACCCTGACGAAACGAAAAGCCTGAAATATAAGAAAGACGGAACTGCGCTCGAAAAATAGCCGAACCGATCAATGAGTTTTAAGTAAGGTGTCGCATATTTGCCGGCACCTTTTTTTATGTCAAATGGCTATATTCGAAGCATTGAATAAAGCAATGGCAAAAATACTCCTCATAGAAGACGACCCCACCTTTGTAATGACCCTGGAAGGATACCTGGGAAAACTTGGGCACACGGTAGAAAGCGCTGCGCGAGCAGAGCCTGGAATGGGCAAAATTGAGAAAGGTGATTTCGATTTGATTTTGCTTGACTACCGCCTGCCGGATGCCACAGGTGCAGATGTACTCGAGTTTATAAACAAAAAAGGAAGAAGAGACCCGGTGATTGTCATGACCAGCTTCTCAGATCTGCAAACAGCTGTGAAGTTGATGAGGATGGGCGCTAAAGATTACATCACAAAGCCGGTCAATCCAGAGGAGCTCAAAATGCGGATTGACGATGTTCTGAGAAAAGCTAAAGAATCGCCCAAGGAGATGAGCCCTGTAAAGGACTCCACCAACCGTTCTCAGCAAAATGAGATCGTGATGGGAGAAAGCGAAATCTCCAAAAGACTTCAGGAAATGATAAGTCTGGTAGCTCCCACACAGCTGACCACAATAATTCTCGGAGAAAGCGGAACAGGAAAAGAAATCGTAGCTCGCACAATCCACGAAGAAAGTACGAGGTCTGACAAGCCCTTTGTAGCTGTGGACTGCGGAGCACTCACAGACGAGCTATCTGCAAGCGAGCTTTTCGGTCATGTAAAAGGAGCGTTTACTGGAGCTGTCACTGATAAGCAAGGTCAGTTTCTGGAAGCTGATGGCGGCACTCTCTTCTTGGATGAAGTGGGAAATCTCGCTTACGAAGTGCAGGTAAAACTTTTGCGGGCACTTCAGGAACAAGAAGTGCAGCCGCTAGGATCGTCAAAAACGACCAAGGTGGATGTGCGCATCCTCACGGCAACGAATGAAAGTCTGCAAAGCATGGTAGAAAAAGGGTCGTTTAGAGAAGACCTCTATCATCGACTAAACGAGTTTAGAATTGAAGTTCCTCCCCTGCGAGAAAGACATCAAGATCTCGCCCAATTCATGAGGTTTTTTAGAGAAAGGGCAAACGAAGAGCTCAATCGTAAAACCACCAGATTTTCAGATCAGGTGGTAAGCATTTTCAAAAGCTACTCGTGGCCTGGCAATATCCGGGAACTGAAAAACGTAGTGCGAAGAGCCGTCTTGCTCACGCCAGAGGAAGGCGAAATAAAGACCATTGCACTGCCGCCCGAAATGAAAAAAGCCAATGAGTCCTCTACGCCTGCAGCGAGCGAATACGACCTCAAAGCGCAACAGGCAAACAGCGAGCGAGAAACCATCCTCAAAACTCTGGAAGAGGCACGTTACAACAAGTCGAAAGCAGCTCGAATGCTGAATATCGATCGAAAAACGCTCTATCTCAAGATGGAGAAATACAACATTGAAACATAACTGGAACCTCAGCAATTTTTTTGGTGCAGTTGCCCGGGAGCTTTTTACTTTTGCACTTCGACTGAATCAATCAAAATTGCCTGATCATGGACATTTTTTCTTCGCTGGATCCTGAAATTGTAAAATGGGTCATCATCCCTCTTTTGATTTGCCTTGCGCGCATCATGGATGTGAGTATCGGAACGCTCAGAATCGTTTTCGTCTCTAAGGGCGAAAAGGTAATCAGCCCTATTCTCGGATTTTTCGAAGTACTGATTTGGATTGTGGCCATGGGCCAGGTCATGCAAAACCTGAGCAGCCCCGCAGCCTACATTGGTTGGGCTGTAGGATTTGCAATTGGAAACTACGTAGGCCTCGCAATTGAGCAAAAGCTGGCTCTGGGACAGGTTGTGATCCGGGTGATTTCCACAGAACCTGCTCACGAACTTATGGACGATCTCGAAAAAATGAATTTCAGAACGGTCTGCATCAATGCCGAATCTGGCGAAGGCCCAAAGAATATTTTGTTCTCCATTGTGAAAAGAAAAAACGTCCCAAAGATATTGCCGTTGATCACTCAAAGAATGCCAAGCGCATTTTACACGATTGAAGGAGTACAGCAATTTTCGGATGTTTTTCCGGCTACGGAAAACACAAAAAGAGTGTGGTTTAGGAGATTGTTCCCGGTAATGAAAGGCAAGTGATCGAGCGGGCAGACCTACTCGACTTTGGTTTCAAAAAATTGCTCAACTTCACTGCAGTAAGACTCTGTGAGCGCAATTGCTCTGCTCAGCTTCTCCCACGATTCTTCCGACCACTCATTGTTTTCTAGTGTTACTTCCAACTGGCGAAAGATGGAAGAAACAGATTTGGCGCCAAACATTCCTAGCTTGCCCGATAAACGATGAATCGGATGAAGTAAATTTGTTCGGTCTTTTTGTTCGATGGAGGATTCGAGCTTTTGCAATTCGGACCGGGTATCTCCCAAAAACTGGGCTGCGATCCGACCTTCGAGCTCTTCATCGCCCATCGTTAACGCTTGGATAGCAGACACAAAAGCACTTTTCGATTCGTTCTCTTTCATTTCTGAGCTTTGGTCCAAATTCAATTTTTGGAGGAGCTCTTTTTCTGCAAATGGCTTTTGTAAAATGTCATCAAACCCGAGTGATTTAATTTTGTCAATTTGATCACCAACCACGTGAGCAGTAAATGCAATACATGTTGTTTCAGGTGAAACAGCCTTAATCTTCTCACTCAATTCGGAGCCGCTGATTTCGGGCATTCGCATGTCCAAAAATGCCATTTCAACCTCGTGATCAGAAACCCATTCTAAGGCCTCTTCCCAATCTGAAGTCACCTTAAAATCAAGGTTTTGCTTCTTAAGTATCAACTCACTGAGATTGAGGATACTTTGGTCGTCATCCACAATCAAAACACTTTCCACCGGTTTACCTTTACTCTCGGGCTCAGAAGTCGGTACAGCGGCATTGTTCTTCGGCAATTCGTAAATCATGGTGGCATGAACAATCGTACCTTCTCCTTTTTCGCTTTCAATATTTATTTCTCCATCATGAAGCTCAACCAACGTTTTGGCGATATTCAACCCGAGGCCAGTGCCACCGAAGTTCGAAGCGATTCCAGAATTGGCCTGCTCGAATTGATTAAATACTTTTTTCACTTCGTCCTCAGTCATTCCAATGCCTGAGTCCTCAATTTTTAGCACGAGTTGAATCTTATTCATATCCACATCTTCAGTGAAAATGCTCACCTTCACAAAACCCTCGTCAGTAAATTTCACAGAATTGCCCGCGAGGTTGTAGACGATCTGATTCAATCTAAATGGATCTCCATGAAGGCTGTCGATAGTCGCATTGTTTTCGAACCACACACGCACACCTTTGTCAGCTGCCTGAATTCGAATATTATCGATGGTCTTTTCGAGCGTTTCGCTCAAATTGAAGTCAGATTTGTTGAGCTCGTATTTGCCGGCAGAAATTCGGCTGTAGTCCAATACTTCATTGACAATATGCAGTAAATGTTGAGATGAGTGATGAACCGTTTGCAGCTTTTCATTTTGTGGTTGATCATTGAGAAGCTGCTCTGAAAAACCGAGAATACTCTGCAAGGGAGTTCGAATTTCGTGGCTCATATTCGCCAGGAATCGCTCTTTGATTTCGCTGAGCTCGTTGGCCCTGTCGCGCTCGGCTTCAAGCTGCTTTTTATAGTAATTCGCATTGCTCACGTCAGACACCATCAGCACGACCATAACGAGTGCGAGTAAGCCAAAAATGATAAGAATGGTGTAAATGTGTTCTGCAGAAGAATCGATCAGGTCTGCCACCAAAGTCGTTTCGTTTTCCAATCGATCTAGCTCTTCCTGTTCCACCTCATTGAGCACTTTCAGCAATTGGGTGAAGAGAAGGGAGCTGGTGTTCATCAGCTGCAGCTGAGATTCGCGCGTGGCTGAAGTAATCGTTCTGTGACGAAGCTCGAGCTTGGTAATGATCTCAGAGGCGTTTTCCAAAACCGAATCGCGTTTTGAAATGGCCAACGTATCGATCGTAACGGTGGTTTCCTCGGTGACCTTAGGCTCAGGCTCAGCTTTTTCTTCATCGTTCTTACCGCCAAAAAGTCTTTGGAAAAAACCCTTCTTCTCCTCTTCTTTTTCACCCTCGTCTTCACTTTCTTCTGTTTCAGACTGAGAGCTCGTTATTTTTTTGTGCTCCGTAGTCACAACGCTAGTATCTCGCGTGATGGCCTGGGACTGGACAATGTTGGTCAGAGAGTCGAGGTGCTCTCGGAGATAGCTGTCGTTGGAAAATCGCGACTGAATGGCGTGGTAATCGACTAGCAAATCGTTTCTAAGCGACAAAATTGACTTTATCGAGTCGAGCCTGTCGTACTGCTCAGAAGAGCTCCAGTCCAAATCTTTGAGCTTCTCAACCTCGCCAATCAGCGAATCGGACTCAGATGTGATCTCGGCAACCGAGCTGCTCGGTGACTGCAAAATACGCACCTGCTGCTCACGCTCGAGCTGCGAAACTTCCTTATAGAAATCGTTTAGCGAGCTCAACTTCTCATTGGGGTCTGCTAGCCGGTCTACGCTTTGGAGCACATCAGCAAAGCTCGACCTCATGAAAAAGACAGTAGCTGCAATGGCCGCAATCGCAAGCACAATGGTAATCACCAGTTTGCTCGTAACTCCCCGAAGTAAAGGTGTGTTTCTCTTTATAGCCATCTGCTCAACTTTTCTGTTCGCGATAGTTCGCAGTACATCTCTCCAAAGTTAATTCAATTGGAAGAAAAGAGTACAACAGAAAAATAGGGCACTGATTGCCCGGTTCACCTGGGATTTTTGACATTAGGCTGACGTCAGAAACAGGGTCCGACTAAGTCGGCACAGATATCAACGGAAACTGTTTAGTCGCCAAACTCAATATAGACGTAATTGTCTTCAAAAGTATATTCCACAATGAGTTGGTGCTCCTCAAGCTTGATAATTTTCCAGTCAAGCGGCTCGATAGTCTCACCAGGAATCTCATAGTTGAGTCTCACTGTTTCCTGATCGTCCTCCCACTCCCAGTTACCTAAGGCAACCAATTCTCCGAGGCCATTACGTTGATTCCAGTCACCATCTTTTTGAAGTTCCATAGTTGCACCAAGCACTTCATCGGTTCGATCTTCATTGGCAACTTCCAATTTGTCGTAATCCCACATGTTGCTAAGGCGTTCGGTGCGTGTTCTCAGAGAAATCTTCGGGCCTTCTTCGTATTTGCTACATCCAGCAAAAACAAAAGTTGAAATCAGGCAGAGGGCAAAAATTCTTTTCATAAAATATAGTTTGAAAGGTAAAGAGAGCGAATATATTCAAAATCTGGAAAATGAATAGTGAGATTGTACTATAGGCGGCCTCAAACCTTAGCTAGCATCTTATTAATTGTGTTTACATTTCTTGTAGTGATATCCTTTCCAAAAGTTTGTTCCACGATTTTCATGGCATCGGGAGTCTTCGCTTTTGAAACATCTAGCACACTGCAGAGAACGTTGTTTTTCATCAGCAGCATTTCAAAAGATCCGTCATCGGCCTTCCAGGGCAGGTCGGGGTATTCTTGAGGCAAGTCTCTAATCAGCGATAAGTAAAGACGAATGTCTTTCTTTACTTCAATTCCTGCGAAAGGATCGGCATCCATTACTTCCTGCAATTCTTTGGGTCTTTTTATCAAAACCGGAATTGAAAAACCAAACTTCTTTTCGAGTTCTTCTGAAAGGCGTTTTTCCAGAGCAGAAACATCATGTTGGTCACTCTCGAAAATTACGTTACCGGAGTTCAATAGCGTCTGGACCTTAGAAAAACCGAGTTTCTCCATAAGCTTCTTTAGCTCAGCCATCGGCACCTTGTGATGTCCGCCAACGTTGATCCCACGTAGAAAGAGGAAATACGATTGCATGTTTTCTATTTATGATTTAGCTGCAAGATCAAAAAAACCCGCCAGATTGAATCCTGGCGGGCATGATAACTTCCTAATTAAAACACTATCAGATTATCAAGAATTATTTCATTTCCAGGTAAAATAAATTTCCATTTTGATCTTCCTGTTCAATGAACAACTCATTGTTTGTCAGACGTATGATTTCCCATTCAAATTCATCTCCGTCTTCAGTTTCAAACTCAACTTCTTCTTTATCATCAGAAAACTCCCAGTCGCCCGTTATAGTTTCATAATCTGGAGAAGAAAAACTGAATGTTCCATCTTTGTTAATTTCATGTGCATGTCCTTCAAAAAGTGAGGTTACTGACTGACCATTGAATTCAGAATCACCATTAAGTTCAGCTTTATCAACTTCCCAGGTATTTGCCAGTCTTGCTTTTTTTGTTCTCAGAGAAAACATAGGTCCTTCTTCATATTTACCACAGCTGATTAAAATCAATGCAGTAAATCCGATAAATAGATAAATTCGTTTCATAAAGTTTATTTTAATGATTTTCAAATATATCAAAAACTGCAACCTTCTAATTTACAACGTTGAATGATCCCTCTTATATCTTGCTGATGGACATCTGATACACTTTGAAAAAAGTTAAATTTGTGAAGGCTGCGAGTTCCACAATACTTCAAACACCTCAACCATGTCTTTAGATACTCCAAAAAGATTCGATCGAATCATCGCCATTTTGATTCAGCTTCAATCGAAGAAAATCATTCGGGCCAGCGAACTTGCTGAAAGATTTCAGGTGAGCGAACGAACGATCTACCGCGACATTCGAACCATCGAGCAGTGCGGTGTGCCGATTGTCAGTGAAGCCGGAGTTGGTTACTCCATCATGGAGGGGTATCGGCTTCCCCCAGTAATGTTTACTCGCGAGGAAGCTTCGAGCTTTGTGGCTGCGCAAAAGCTGATGGAAAAGTTCACTGATGAGTCGATGGGTAAATATTTTGATTCGGCCATGTTTAAGCTTAAGTCAGTTTTGAGAGGATCGGAAAAAGACTGGGTCGCGGCTCTTGAGAACCAGGTTTTTATCAGCCCATCCCAGGAGCTTTTCAATAGAAATGTGCCCAACGCTCTGGAAGTCATTTTGGAAAGTATTGCTGAGCAAAAGCAAATCAAATTTCAATACCAATCATTTGGTGCTGAAGCTCCGTCACTTCGAAATATTGAACCTGTCGGGATTTTCCACGAAAACGGATTTTGGTACCTGATGGCGTGGTGTCACCTGAGACAGGAGTACCGGCAGTTTAGAACAGACAGAATCCAATCCATCTGCCGAGTGGAGGATGCATTCACGAAAGAACACGGTAACATAAATGATCATCTGGAGAAGCCTGGAGATTACGAACGAAATGATTCGACTGTCAGGATTATTGTCGACCGAGAGATGGCGCGCTACATGTCATCCGGCAAAAAGTTTTACGGACTGGTCGAAGAGAAATTTCTGGGAGATCGTGTAGAAATGACCTTCCAGACAGACATCGACTGTCACGGGTTTACACGATGGTTCATGATGTTTGCCGACTATGCCGAGATCATTGAACCAATTTCACTTAGAGAAAACGTTCGCAAACTCGCTGAACAAATACTCGAAAGTGTCAGTCAGCCAGCTCCTCACAATGAAAACCATGCGCAGAAAGTGTCTCAATGACGCTGCCAGAGCCAATGTAAGGAGACTCCACCCGGAGGATGCGATCGCAATCCTCCAGGTCGAAGTTCCATGGTTCTGAGCCCACCAGCCGTTGCAGAGCGGGATGTAGTTTTCGTACTTCTTCGAAAGTTTCTACCGAAGTCTTAAATACCAGAACTCGATTCATTGTCATCTGTCATTTAATCGCGTTCCCAAAAGAAAGGAGGCTGAATACCCAAAGCTCGAAGGTAAACGTAGCCCTGAGCGCGATGGTGAATTTCATTGTCTACGAAATAGAGCACGTGCGAAAGCCCTGTTCCTTTGTACTCTCCAAAAATGGTGTGTTCCGATTCAAATTTTTCTTCAAGTATTTTGTCCCACAGTTCATTGATTAGCGGTGTCTGCTCATCCCATTTCTTCAGGATGTTTTCCTTTTTGTTTTGATGCTCGAAACTTTCCTTAAAATCTGCAGTACCCGGTTCAATAATTTCCTGCAGCCCCGGAGCGGCAATGGCAATAAGCTCCATCACCATTTCGACCATAGGCCTCATTCCTCCTATTGAAAACTCGAAGAAATCCTTTTCAGGAAAAGCCTCAATCATTTTTCTGGTCAGGTTGCGGTGCCCTTGCCAGTGAGCCAGCAGTTCGTCCTTGTTCACTACTGAGAAAGCTGTCTTCGACTCTTGTTTTGTTGTGTCCATAATTGATTGATTTTGAATTGTTATTGATTTCAAAACCAAAAGTAAGCGGGGGTAGTGACAAGGGTGTGTCAGGAGGGATTGTTGAAATTGTTTAAAACGAAATATGGTATAAGAAAAAGTCTATTCAAATAGGACTTTCGCACTGTGCTCCTGACATCTAAAAATATAGAGGCCCGTTCTAAAGTGATGCAAACTCAAGGTCTTAAAAGCTGATTCAAACCGAACCGAATAAACCAACCGACCTGTGGGGTCGAAAATTTTTAATTCTTCTCCCACCAGATTTTCGCTAAGGTGCACAGACACCTGTCCTTGTGATGGATTCGGATACACGATAAACTGATCCCCATCTAGTGGCTCTACTGGTTCTTCATATCCCGAGAATATTCTTGCTATCCTGCACCGACCTATGTCTCCGTAAGCCATAAATCCTCCAAGTAAAAGATAGTCATCATTCAAATCTCTCTTGATTTGTGTTGCTCCCCCATAAAATTCCGAATTCGAAACTTCACTCGTTATGGCTCCATTGGTTTCCAGTGTAATTCGTGAAAGTTTAGAATTGCCTTCATTAATTACAGTAACTTTTCCGTCAGGGTCTATGGCAAAGTCAGCTACATTCGGATCATTCAATGCAGTCGTGACATCAGTAAAGAGGTTTCCGTCTGGCTCCAGCACAATAAGTGATGAAAACTGATTTGGACTTACCTCCAATTCCATATCACCTAAAACCCACAATTTACCAGAGGGATCTATTTCTATTTTCTCAACTCTAGAAATTGGAATTATTGAAGGAGGAGTGAAAGTTGTGTCGATAGAGCCATCGGTGTTGATTCGGGCAATGCATTTCTGTTCGATGCCCTGAAAAAAGTAAAAGTCACCACCGATAATTAGCTTGCCATCTGCCTGCAGCGCCATAGTACGAACTCGGTTACTCGCTCCCTCACCAACACTAAAAGTTGGATCAAAAGTGCCGTCTTCGTTTAATCTAACTAAACAACCCGAGACATTAGAATCCCAGGTGTCAAAAGAACCCGAACAATAAATTTTTTGATTTTCAGAAGTGAGAAAGTCAGAGATGAATCCAGCACCATCGAGTCCTCCACCCACATTAAAAGAATCATCTAAGCTCCCGTCTTCATTTAATCGAATAACATTTTGTGCAAGTGAATCACCATCGAAAGAGTCAAAATTGCCAACAACCAAGACCCGATTTTCCCAGTCTACTTCAATTTCGTCCACTTCCGTATAACCACTAAACTGACCAATGTCTCTCCTAAACCCCAGTCCGGTATTAAAAGTTGTGTCTCTGCTCCCATCGTCATTTAATCGCACAATTCCATTGACTGGAAAACCATTATAATGAGTAAAGATTCCTGCTGCTACAAGCTTTCCATTAGGTCCTACATCACTCGTCCTTGCATGGAAATTCATCGTCTTTGTTTTAATGAAATCGTGATCTAACTCACCAGTTGGCCCAAGTTTTACCACATTTGGATGAATCCCGTAATCGAAATATGTAAACTCCCCACCTACGAGAATATAATTATTCACTGTAGATATAAGATTGGCCCTACCAGACTCCAGGTTTAATGGTTGAATTTTATGAATAAACCCTGTATTAAGCGTACCATCAGAATTTATCCCAGCAATCCTCATCGTAGGTGTACCATTGTATTGATTAAATTGTCCCGTTACGACAATAATATTGTTCTGGGTAACAGCAATATCACTTACCAAGGGGCCCAAACCAACATCTTCGCCCACTGACGCAAAACCATCATTAGTATTGAAAGATGAATCGATCGAACCGTCATTAAAGAATACTGCTATATGAGGTTTTTCTGAATTATTTATTCCAGTGAAAGTTCCGCATATCGCAATTTTCCCATCATTCATTAGCTCAATATCATGGATGTTTTTTGTAGGAAATTGCCCTTCCAAATCAAATTGAATCGTAAAGCTTTCGTTGAAAGAATAATCCACCATTCCATCGCTATCCAAACGGAGAAACCGGTCGATATTTTCACCATTCAACCTTTCAAACTCTCCTCCCAGATATATAAATCCGTCATCTCCTTTTTTTACTACTTGAGGAGCAACTGAAATATCATCACCTCTTTTAAAATTAAATGTGGGCCATGCGCTATCAAATTGACCTGTTGAATAAATATGGTGTAATGTGCCTTCTGACAATTGAGAGAACATACTTCCTATTAATCTTCCGCTAACCAGCACTCCACCGGAAGTAGCTTCTAAATCCTTAATCTCGGATTGGTAGAACATTTCAAATTCAAACTCACTGTCCACTGAACCATCGGGGTTAAGTTTTACCAATACAACTGCAGGATCGATATATTGTCCACTCTCATTATAATACCCTTCTCTACTTCCGGATACATAAATATCCCCCTCTTCAGAAGCGGCCATGGACGTAATTCTAGTATTTGAAAAATAATTGCCCGTAGAGAAAGTGGTATCCAGAGTACCATCAACATTCAACCTTGCAATTCCTCTTATAAATGTTGTGTCAAATCGGCCCAGCTCTATGTTAACGAGAAACCTGTCGTCATCATAAACTTCGATTCCTTCAAACTCTGAGACGTTGAAACCTCTTCCGAGTCCAAAACCAGGATCATCCGGATTAAAAGTCATGTCCAGATCACCAAATTGAGCTGAAACAATCAAGGACATTTGAAAGACAATTATGAAAGTAGCTAGTTGCTTCGACATTTGTCCAGTTTAATGAATTCACCAAATTAATAATTTTACTTCCTCTTTTCTGCAATCCTGGATATAAAAAATCAATAATTTGAGCAGCCTAAGCTCACCTCCTCCAATGACCCACGTCATTTTTCGCTTTGCGGTTTCTCTCTAACCTTGTATCCTCAAACTGAAAACTGAAGAAACGCGAGATGAAGATTAACGAGAAACTAATTGAGAAATACAACGTGCCGGCCCCAAGGTACACGAGTTACCCAACAGTCCCCTTTTGGGAGGAAGAACAAATGGATTCTTCTGACTGGCTGAGGGTGGTGAAACGAACTTTCGAAGAAACGAATGACGACCATGGCATCAGTCTTTACATCCACCTGCCCTACTGCGAAGCGCTATGCACTTACTGCGCTTGCAACAAGCGAATCACAAAAAATCATACGGTAGAAGAATCGTTTATAGAATCACTGCTGAACGAGTGGAAAATCTACTGCGACACTTTTGGGAGAAAACCGCAAATTCGGGAAATTCACCTCGGAGGTGGCACTCCCACTTTTTTTAGTCCAGAAAATCTGAAATCACTCATTCAGGGAATTCTCGACACCTCTACTCTACATGAGGACTATGCTTTTTCGTTCGAGGGCCACCCCAACAACACTACTCGCGAGCATCTGCGGGCCCTTTACGAAGTGGGTTTCCGCAGGGTGAGCTACGGAGTTCAGGATCTGAATCTGAAAGTCCAGAAAACCATCAACCGGGTGCAGCCCTATGAAAATGTAGTACGAGCGACAGAAGAGGCCAGAGCCATTGGCTACACCTCGGTGAATTTCGATTTGATCTACGGTCTGCCTTTTCAGACAAAAGGCACAGTGCTGGACACAATCGAAAAGACCATCAGCCTAAAGCCCGAGCGAATCGCTTTTTACAGTTATGCCCACGTACCGTGGAAACACAAAGGCCAAAGAGCTTACACCGAAGACGATTTGCCGGCAGACAGCTTGAAAAGAAAACTCTACGAGGTTGGTAAAAAAGCGCTTTTGGCGCACGGCTATTTCGATGTTGGGATGGATCACTTTTCACTGAAAGATGATGAGCTCTACAAAGCTTTTCAGGACAAAACTATGCACCGCAACTTCATGGGCTACACCACTGCTCAGAGCGATTTGCTGATTGGGCTGGGAAACTCGGCAATCAGCGATGCGAAATACGCCTACGCCCAAAATGAAAAGGTAGTAGAAAAGTACAAGGAACAGGTGAATGCCGGGGAGCTTGCCCTGATCAAAGGACACTACCTTAGCAAAGAAGACATGCAGGTGCGCAAATTCATAATCGACATTGCATGCAAGGGAATCGTAGACTGGAGTGATTTCGCCAAACTGATTGATTGCCAAATGGCCGATAAGCTCACCGAAATGTCACAGGAAGGGTTAATTGAACTCACGCCAAATGGACTAAAGGTCACCAGGAAGGGAATGACTTTTCTGAGAAATGTCTGTATGGTGTTTGACAAGAGGTTAAATGCCAGAGGTAATTCCAGTTCGGGGCCGCTCTTTAGCAAGGCAGTTTGACAGACCAGTAAAACAGGTTAATTCTGAGGAGATTCTTCAAGGTCGGCTTTGATGAATGAGCGGTCCAGTTCATTCCATTTTCCAGTGGAGGCATCGACAATCACAGGAACAAGACCACAAATGACATCCAGGATAACCCAACCTGCATTCACTTCTGAGTGAACGACTCTGGTTACAGTTTCATACCCCTCTTTTTTGAATTCTATCGTGTAGCTTTGGTCTGCTTTGAATTCCAGCTCCAGAGGCGTAGTCCCACGTTTCACTCCATTGACGTAGACATCGGCAGAGGGTGGGTTGGAGCCTATGGCCAGCGGGTGAGTTGAAGGAGCCAGCAAGGTGGCACAGCCAGAAAGCAATAAGGAAACGGTTGCTAAGAACAAGAAGCCAAAAGTGGAAATTTTCATAGCCTATTATGTTTTGGTGTTTTGTTAAAGGTAAAAAACAGAAATAAACCCGATCAGGAATTCGATTAGAAATTCCACAATCGGGTTTTTAACTGAATTGTAAAGAGCAGCTTACCTTGCAGTGTAGCCGCCATCAATCACCAGCTCAGAACCAGTAACAAATTTTGACTCATCGCTGGCGAGGTACAAAATTCCGTTGGCGATGTCCGCAGCCTCACCCAGGTGACCAAGTGGGTGAAGTGAAATCAGTGCTTGTCTTGCTTCCTCCTTGTGCTCCCCCATAGACTCGAGGTGATTCTGAACCATGGGTGTGTCGATGAATCCAGGGTGAACGGAATTGACCCGAATTCCATCAGTCGCATAAAGTAAGGCGTCCGTTTTAGACATGCTCCTCACCGCACCTTTTGAGGCGTGATAAGCCGGTACGTCAGGAGCACTCACAATTCCATAGATCGAAGAAAGGTTGATGATGCTTCCTTTCTTTTGCTTTTTCATAAACGGAATGACGTACTTGCTGCAGTAGAAGACTCCGGACACATTTACGTCCAGCACCTTTTGCCAATCTTCATCAGCAAGCTCATGGGTAGGCACATTGGCCCCTCCAATTCCGGCATTGTTTACCAATACATCAATCGATCCCCACTTGTCGTAAACAGATTGCATCACTTTTTTTACTTCGTCCTTTTTGGCCACATCCAGTTTCCAAAACTCTGCAGTTCCTCCTTTTCCTTCAATTTCCTTTTTAAGGTCTCTACTCTCGGATTCCAGCACATCAGTGATGGCAACTTTGGCACCTTCTCTTGCAAATGTGATAGCGGTTTCGCGCCCTATTCCCAGAGCTGCTCCGGTGATTACTGCAACTTTATTTTCTAATCTTTTCATTTCTCAGTTGTTTTTTGGTTTCACCGTTAAAAGTCTGACAAAAAACCAAAAAAAGCCATGACATTAAACAGCTAATCAACTGGCTTTAATCACCTTAAAATGAAGAAAACGAAAAAGCTGTCGCGACCACAACGGACCACGACAGCTTTAGTCACTATATAAAAACCGAAAATTAAACTATCTAGAAAAGGTCTTCAAGATTATCGCTATGAGCATCAAATATCATAACGGGCAAATCAATTTTTTTGAGCAAGTGCTTGGTGAGACTAGGATCTACCAGCTGCTGCCAAAAGGATCGGTGCATGCTGGCGATACAAAGCATTTGAATTTTTCTGGATTTTATCACTTCGTCCAGCGAGTCGTGTAAGTCATCGCTGTCTTCCATTTTAAACTCGAAATTATCGTAATCGATTCGATCCTTTATTACTCCACTAAAGTGCTTGAAGAAATCCTGATCTACTTCCTTGTCGTGCTCGCTAGTGTGGAAATGCATCACATTGATTTTGGCGTTGCGCGGCTTTAAAAAACTCACGAGTGTCTTTAGGTTGGCCACATCCGAATCGTAAAAGTCAGAAAGGAACAAAACCTCTTTCATTTCATTGATTTCAGCCCCTTCGGGAATCACAAGCAAGGGTCTTAGGTCCGACTCGACCAGGCGCGAAGAAACACTACCAAAAATAGCGCGACTCACCGCGCCCTGCCCCTTGCGACCAGCAACTACCAGATCCGGTTCAATATTCTTGTAAATCTCTTCAAGTACTTCAGCAGGAAACCCTTGCTGGGAAATGGTTCGCTCAAAAACAGGGTATTTTTTACCAAAATCGTCCACGGTCTTTTGAAGTATCTCCTTCGACTCACGCTCCATGGTTTCAATGTTCTGGGTCATGCCTACTTCTTCGATTCCTGCCCCCACTGGCATCACTTGCCAGGCGTGAACCAAAGTGATTTTTGCACCGAGAACATGTGCCATGCTCGCAGCATACTCTACAGCCTTATTACTGTTCTCAGAGAAATCGGTAGCAACTAAAAATTTCATGTCTGTTTGGTTTTCATTGTGTTTTACAAAAGTGATTTAAAATACATTTTCCTCACATGAGCCTTGTCAGTTCCGTCACTGAGTTGACTCAATTTGACCTGAGCCAAGATAAGTTTTCTCTTTCAACTTTTGCCTACTTCAAAATGAAGAACTCATGAAGATTTGATGTGCAAAATCCACCGCTCTCTCGCCTGTTTTTATAATTTTATCTGCTGAAACAAAATCGAAAGCTCCCTCATTAACAATGTCATCATTGGAAAGCGAAATAGGATTTGAAGCAGTTTTTAAGTATGCCACTATTGGGATTGTTGTGGTAGATGAAAAAGGGGAAATCAACATGATCAACCCCAATGCCCAGGAGATTTTTGGTTATAGCCAAAAAGAACTTCTCGGTGAAAAAATGGAAATCCTCTTACCCAAAAATTTAAAGGCGAAGCACGAAGGTCACCGGGAAAACTACTTCCTAAATCCGCATGCCCGTGCGATGGGAATTGGACTGGACTTAAAAGCCGTAAGAAAGAATGGCCAGGAGTTTCCGGTAGAAATCAGTCTTGGACATTACGAGATTAAAGGGCAGAAAAGGGCCGTTGCATTTGTCTCCGATATCACCGAAAGAAAAAAAACCGAAGAAGCGCTCAGGCAGCTTAATGAACAACTAGAACTTCGAGTGAGCGAGAGAACCACTGAGCTCTCAGAAGCTCTTGGCAGAGAAAAAGAAATGAACGAGCTAAAATCGCGGTTTGTCTCCACAGCCTCTCACGAATTTCGTACTCCACTCAGCGTTATTATGTCATCGGTTTCTCTCATTGAGCGTTACACAGAGACCGAGCAGCAAGACAAGCGAGACCGGCATGTTCACAGGATTAAGAAATCGGTGCGAAATCTCACAGATATCCTCAACGACTTTCTGTCACTGGAAAAACTTCAGCAGGGTAAAATGGTCAAGGAAGAAAAGTCATTCAACCTCGAAGAGCTTGTAAATGAATGTGTGGACGAGGCCAGAACTACTGCTCAGTCGGGCCAGTCTTTGGTTTACGATCATCAGGGTCTCACTACCGTGGAGCTCGACCCAAAAATGACGCGGAATATTCTACATAATTTACTCTCGAACGCCATTAAGTATTCACGTCCAAACAGCAACGTTGAAGTGTATACCTCTGTAGAAAAGAAAAAAGTCACCATCGAGGTGAAAGACCACGGAATTGGTATTCCCGAAAATGAACAAAAGCACCTTTTTGAGAAGTTTTTCCGAGCCAACAATACCGAGGGAATACAGGGAACAGGACTTGGCCTGAATATCGTAAAGCATTACGCAGAGCTCATGAATGGAAAAGTGACATTCGAAAGTAAGCCCGAAGAAGGGACCACTTTTAAAGTTTTGCTCTGCCAGGAATAAGAGTAAGATCACTCAAGGATTCTTCATAGTAAGACACCACAGTAAAAACCTGTATATCAGAATCTTTTACTCCTATTTCCTCCATCTAACTGATCAAAAAATTCTAGCACCCTGACTTGTGTCATATTTTAAGGAGAACTGCCCCAGTATCTTCGCTTGCTAGAATGAAGAAGGTAATTTTAGTCGTAGAAGATGACCGCTACGTTCGCGAGAACACCATAGAAATGCTCGAGATCAGCGGTTATGAGGTGCTCTCTGCAGAGAACGGTTCGCTGGGCTATGAGGTTGCTATGTTACGCAAGCCCGACCTCATCCTGTGTGATATTACCATGCCAGAGACCAACGGAATAATTATGCTTGAGAAGCTCCGGGACAACCGGGCAACCAGTGAAATCCCTGTAGTTTTCTTCTCTGCGCATTCTTCTATTCAATCGGCAATGAATGATGAAATTGCCAGTGCTGTGAGTTACCTGCGTAAACCATTCACTCATGAGGAGCTTATGGAGGTGATCGAGGGAGGCCTTGGGGGTGATCTTCAGGAATTTCAAAACTAAAAAGTAGAAGACCATGAAAATCCTTTGTCCCGTAGATTTTTCGAAAGCTGCAAACAACGCCATGGAATATGCTGCAAAATTTGCAAGAGCGACCAACTCCGAGGTTCAGCTTGTTCATGTTTCACTGGCACCCAATATTGGTGAGCTCATCCTCAGTGCATTTGACGATAAGGACTCTTTTCAAAAAGCTTTCGAAAGGCTTGAAAGATATTGCGATGAAGTCGAAAACACTTTTAAAATTAGCTGCAGTGCTGTCATTCAAAACGAAGACCTCTCGCTGGAAACAGACCTTGCCAACTACGCTGATTCAAACAACTTTGACCTGGTGATAATGGGTACTAACAGCGCTGAATATGCAAACCAACTTTATTTTGGTACTCACACTTACAATCTAATAAGGAGGTCTAGCACTCCGGTCTTAATCGTACCTGAGGAGAGTGAATTTATCCCGCTAAGGCATGCAGTTTTTGCTACAGACTTCAAGAATTTCAGGGAAGCTTCTATCGACAAAATGCTTGATTTAATTGCTCCCTTCGAGCCAGGGCTCGATATACTCAACGTTGGCGAGTCACTCCAAAACCCTGAGTCTGTTGCAGAATACGAAGCCATTCAAACCCTGGTAAACAACAAGTGGAGAATTGGCGACATGAGCTTTCACAGTGTGGTGAGTGGAAGTGCGGCAGAAGGCATCGATCAATATATGCGCAAAAGAGATCGAGATTTGCTAGTTCTCACAACTAAAAAATATTCTCTAATTGAGAGGCTCTTCAGAGAAAGTGTAACTAAGAAATTGAGCTTTCTGGCAGATTATCCAATTCTGGTTCTCACTGAGGTTTAAATTTTTAAATCCCTCCTTCTGCAATGCTTTTCAGCCTGGCTGGGTTGGTAACCGTGATGTGTTTTCCGTCATTTCCAATTATTTTATCCGATCGCAAATCAGACAGAGTCCTAATCAACGACTCCGTAGCGATGCCTGCATAGCCGGCCAGTTCTTCTCGAGAAATGTTTAAGCCAATCCGGTCATTGTCCTCACCATACCTCTGATAAAGATTGTGAATCACTCCGGCCACTCTCTCTCTAACATTTCCGTACGCAAGTTTTAGTAGGCGCTGTTCGTGTTCCAAAACATTTTTTGAAAGGATTCTAATGAAGCTATTCGTTACCTCACGATTAGAGTGCATAAGCTTTCTAAAATCTTCAACTGAAATCATCGCAATTTCGGCATCTTCCATCGCCACAGCATCCTCTGTGTACGGCCCATTTTCCAATAGTGCCAGGTACCCCAGGAACTCCCCCTCACCGCTCAGCTGAACGATAAACTCTTTGCCATATTCATTGTTTCGCGACAATTTGATTGTGCCACTTTTGATGTAAAGTAGCGCATGTGGGTATTCGCCCTGGCGATAAACAATGTCCTTCTTCTTAAACGACTTGGTATTGCGGTCGTTGATCAGATCTTCAAGAGAAAGTTCTTTTTCAACTTCCTTAATAAAATTATCTACTTGCTCTTTTCCACCGGTACTGCCTTTACTCTGCAATTTCCTTGTCTTGTCCAGTCGCATTTCAATCGCGTCCATCAGGTCGGTCTTTTCAAAAGGCTTGGTCAGATAGTCATCGGCTCCCAGGCTCATTCCCTTGCGAAAATCAATGGTTTCGGATTTTGCAGTGAGAAAAATGAAAGGAACCAGCGATGTTTTTGGATCTTTTGAGAGAATGTGCAAAACACCATAACCATCCAACTCTGGCATCATGATATCGCAAATTATGAGATCAAAGTCATTGGCCTTGGCTTTTTCCACTCCCCGCATTCCATTCTCCGCAGTTTCAACCTCGTAACCTGCGAGTTCCAGGATTTCGGATGTGTTCTCCAAAATATCGATGTTGTCTTCTATGAGTAAGATCTTGGTCATTGACTTTAATTTTGCGTTGCTATTCTCAGCCCTATCGGACCCTAGCAAATCTAATAAAAGACTATTTAGTTGATCTCAGAATAGTTGAAAATTGAACCCCAGAGGATATGAAACCAAAAAAGGCCGCATTCGAAGAATCGAAAGCGGCCTTTTGGCAAAATCAAAATCTAGTGTTTTGAGAAGTTGGAATTAGGGGCAGGTAGAGCCAAACAATCCGAGGAATGTTAACAAATCTGGAGTGGCAACAACCGAGTTACCGTCAAAATCTCCGGGACAAGCAGGCTCTCCGCCATAAACGCAAGAATCGTCATCGCAAGCGGCATCTGGATTATAATTCAGAGCTGAAGAATCTGTACAGCCAGGTTCACCACAACTGCCGTCATCATAAATAGCTTGTGGATCGTAGTTACAAGCAAATGCGTAAGTACATCCATTCGTACAAGCGTCATATCCGCTTTGGCAAAGTGAATCCCAGTTTACTTCAACACAAAAATCATCCTGCGCTATTTCAGCAATCACACACGCCTGACTTTCAGCAACCTCATAACCGGCAGGAGCAGAACAGTCGAGTATTGCAGGCTGACCTGAACCCAGTTCAGAAGGGATATACCATTGAGCGTTCGAGCAACCGTAAGCGCAGGTATTATATCCATTTTGACAAAGAAGGTCCCAGGAAGTGTAAAGGCAATAAGAATCGTTTGCAATTTCTTGAGTGACACACTCCTGATCAGGCTCCCAATATCCACCTGGAGCATCTCCCGAGCAGCCGAAAACTGCAGGTCCGCTGGAAACTTCAACCGGGATGAACCACGCTCCATCGTCACAGCCCAAACAGGTTTCCAGAGCACTTTGGCAAGCTGCATCCCAGCCTATATTCAAACACCAGGAATCGTTAAGAATCACTTCAACTACACAAGCCTGATCAGGCTGCCAGTAGCCACTTACAACTTCACCGGAACAGTCGTATTGAGGCGTTAGTGAGTTGTCCGCTACTATTGGAATGAACCAAGCAGCTCCACTTTCACATCCAAGACACGAGTTGTATGCTGCGTTACATATAAAATCCCAGGAAGTTTCGACACATACCGGATCGCTTGCAATAACTTCAATAGCACATTCCTGATCCGGTTGCCAATAGCCTGCTGGTGCCGAGCAAGCAAACTGTGCTGGGCCGCCATTTATTTCAACAGGGATAAACCAGGCTGGCTCTGAACAGCCAATGCAGTCGTTAAAATCACCCTGGCAAAGTTCATCCCAATCAGTAGCAGTACAGTATCCATCTGCAGCTATTACGGACTCCACACATTCCTGATTGTCTGGAGCATAATAATTATCACCTGCACTTGAACATGCTTCGAGTACTGGTTCGCTCAGGTCTGAAATATCGATAGGAATAAACCAGGAAGGAACTTCACATCCCAGACAATCGTTGTAGGCATCTTCACAAAAGCTATCCCATTCGGTATCTAGACAGTAAGGATCATTTTCAATCACAGAGCTCACACAATCTTGATCGGGCAGATAGTAACCACTTGGTGCAGAACACGCCTGAATTGCCGGACCTGCCCCAACTTCAAGTGGGATAAAGTACCCTGTATATTCGCAAGAACCATCATCAGTGACAGCCCCGGGATCGTAATTACATGCGTTTGTATCCGTACAGCCAGCCTGTGAATAAGCATCAGAAGAAGCGAAAACAAGAAAGCTACAACAAAGTAGTGCTAATCGCCAGGAATGGCGAAATAGAGTAATAGTCAAATTCATAATTTAAGTATTTGGTTGGTTAATTAAGGTATATTGAAAATACATCTCTGATTTTCAGACGTGAAGGTAAGAAAAATAAATGGTTCAAACTACAGAAAACTGTAATTCATCTATAGTTTCTACAAATTGATCGATTACCGAGGCCGTTTGGAAGAAATACTGAAAACTACAAATTCACGGAGGCCACCTCAAACCATGCATCCTGTTGAGGATTAAATTTTTAGCTATCCGGGTGTTTTGAGTAGATTACCTGAGACCTGATGTGAGAGAAGATCAAACTAAAAGCCATCACTCGCTTTGAGGCCTTTTTCATTTGCTTCAACCTCGAGCAAGCTCGGAGTATTCTTCTTAGAATGTGGATTACCTGCGGTGACCCTGTAGGGGGAGGTGATCATACAAAAGCCATCACTCGCTGTCGCTCGCTCTGAGGCTTTTTTCATTTGCTTCAGCCTCGAGCAAGCTCGGAGCTGATGCTTAAAACGGATTACCTGCGGTGACCCTGTAGGGGGAGGTGATCATACAAAAGCCATCACTCGCTGTCGCTCGCTTTGAGGCTTTTTTCATTTGCTTCAACCCCGAGCAAGCTCGGAGTATTCTTCTTAGAATGTGGATTA
>NZ_JBEGHD010000017.1:0-75995 GCF_049334165.1 Halocola ammonii | reverse complement strand
GACACCATCGCTGGTGACTGCGCGCAAAACTTCACTATCGTTCGCACTTTCACTGCTACTGATGCTTGCGGTAACAGCACTGTTGATTCTCAAGAAATCTCAGTTTCTGACGAGACTGCTCCTGAGTTCACTTTCGTGCCTGAAAACGCAACTATCGAGTGCAGCGAAGAGGTTCCTGCTGTAATGGCTGAAGCTTCTGACAACTGTGGTGAGGTTACTGTTACTTTCGAAGACGTAGTAGCACAAGGTGACTGCCCACAAGCGAGCACAATCACGCGTACGTTCACTGCTGTTGACGAATGCGGAAATGCTTCAACTGCTGTTCAGGTGATCAACATTGTTGACACTACTGCTCCAGTATTTGATGCTTACGAAGCTGAGCTCGAAATGGCTTGTGACGATGTTCAGGAAACATCACTTTCAGCTACTGACAACTGCTCAGACGTAGAGATTTCTATGGAAGAGTCGTTTGATGCTGAAGCTGGATGTATCGGAGTAATCACTCGTGTGTTCACTGCAGTAGATGCTTGCGGAAACGCTGCAACTGCAGAGCAGGTGATCACACTTACTGATGATGTTGCTCCAGTTCTAAACGATGTTCCTGAGGACATGACAATCGAATGTTCAGATCTTCCAACTGAGTTTGAAGGAGAGCAAGGAGATAACATTGGTGGAGAGCTAACTGGTCTCGATCAGATCCTCTTCTACCTCGATCAAATGGAAGTTCCATTCCCTTATGCTACAGACAACTGCTCAGAAGTTGACGTGACTTTCGAACCATTCCTGGTAACTGAAGGCCTTGAGTGCCCAGTAGTTGCTACATGTGGTAAAGTATTCACTGCAACTGATGCTTGTGGAAACACAGTAGAGCAAACGTTCACAGTAACAATTGTTGATACACAAGCTCCAGAGTTCGAATACGTACCAGCCGATGCAGCTTACAGCTGTGACGAAGAGTACGTACTAGAAGATGCTG
Source organism: Halocola ammonii (assembly GCF_049334165.1). NCBI lineage: Bacteria > Pseudomonadati > Bacteroidota > Flavobacteriia > Flavobacteriales > Halocolacceae > Halocola > Halocola ammonii. Next base: position 75,019 of record NZ_JBEGHD010000017.1, on the reverse strand, counting down.
TTGCATTCGACTCTTGTTCTAATGCCAGCGTAGAAGTTTCTGAGGAAATCATCCCTGGAGACTGCGAGAACAACTACTCAATCGTGAGAACCTTCACTGCTACTGACGACTGCGGAAATAGCTCTGAGGCAACTCAAACGATTGTAATCTCTGACGAGGAAGCTCCAGTGTTTACTTCAGTTCCACAAGGCAATGAGATCTCTTGTGATGAAGAGCTCCCATCTGAAATGGCTACTGCTGAAGACAACTGTGGAATTGCTACAGTTACTTTCGAAGACGAAACCATCGAAGGTGACTGCGCTAACAGCTACGTTATTGAGCGTACTTTCACTGCGGTAGATGTTTGCGGAAACAGCGCTACAGCTTCTGTATCTTACTACGTATACGACAACACTGCACCTGTATTCGACTCACTACCTGAGGACGTAACAGTAGAGTGCGCTGGTGACGTTCCGGCATTTGCCGACCTCACAGCCACTGACAACTGCGGTGATGCTTCTGTAGAAATGGTAGCTGATACATTGGAGATGGACGAATGTGGAAACATGGTAATCAACGTGAGCTACACAGCTACTGACGCTTGCTTCAACTCAAGCTCTGCTAGCTACTCAATCACTGTTGAAGACATAACTGCTCCAGAATTCGTTTCTCAACCAGAAGACCTCGTACTTGATTGCAACGCTGAAGTTCCAGCTCCAGAAGAGCTCGAAGCTATCGACAACTGCGACAGCGATGTAACTGTTGAGTACTCAGAGGAATTCATCGGAGATGCTCCTGCTGAAGGATCAGTAAGCGACTGCATCGCTACAAACCCACAAGGCGTAAGCCCTGCATGGTCACTGTGGTTGCAAGACTTCGCTAACGGTCAGGACTACTACGTACTCGCTCCAAACACAACTGCGAGCTGGGTAACTTACCCTGACGGTTCAGCCATCCTTACTGGTGAAGTTGTTTCTACAGCTAACCCGAACAACGGATGGACTATTGAAGTAGAGTTTGAGAACGGTATGGACTGGGCTAGCTGGTCAAGCCAACCATTCCCAACTAACTTCAAGGATGATAACGGATACACTGATAACGATCCGCTTTACGAAGACTGGACTTACTACATCATGAACGGTAGCAACGCATCGCTTACCGGAACTGGTGGATATGCAGGTTCATTCATCAACCTGAGCCATGCTCCATCGAATCTTTACTACGCATTCCAGGAAGGAATCGGAGCAAACAACCGCTCTGAAGCTTACGGAATCGGTGGATGGTTCTACTACGATGGTGTTCTTGTAGAAGGTCAAATTGAACAAGAAGCAGAGGGTGCTGGTGACTTCGCATTCGAGTTGGATTGCTGCCCACAATACGAAATCGTTCGTACGTGGACTGCTATCGACTGCAGCGGAAACATCACTACTATCTCTCAGAACATCTCGTTTGATAGCGAAGCTGATGACGTGCCAGGTAAGGACACTAACGATGCTGAGTCTGCACTTCAAGGCGCATCTCAGGGTCAGTCTGGAATGGCAAATTATCCTAACCCTGCCACTGAGAAGTCTACAGTTACTTTCAACCTAAACGAAGACGACAGAGCATTGCTCGAAGTTTACGACCTGGCTGGAAACAAAGTAGCTGAGCTCTTCAAAGGACAGGTAGAAGGTGGAGAAGATTACAAAGTTGACATGGACGTTCGCGGCCTGCCAACAGGAATCTACATCTACCGACTTACAACAGGCAAAGAGGTACTTACTAATAGATTAATCATCACTAAGTAAGTTATTGTAGAATAACCTAATGCAAAACCCCGCATCGGAATTCCGATGCGGGGTTTTTTATTTTAAGTGATCTCCCTTCATTTATATTCAAACGTTGAATCAATCATGAAGTGGGCGCCCACCGCTCACAAATCGCGGTGCCGGGCTTTCCGCTATATCTTGCCTTAAGCCAGGCAAGGATGCCGCGTCAATCCCTGGCGCGGGTCGTGGCAAAGACACAACATCAAAAACCGAGAGTCAGTCACTTGCTAACGAAAATCAAAAAAGGCCGCCTGATTACTCAGGCGGCCTTTTCCAATTAGACTATTTACTACTCTATGTACTTAGTCAATATTTTCTATAACCATGGCACTCGCTCCACCGCCACCGTTGCAAATTCCGGCAGCACCGTAGCGTGCACCTTTTTGCTTCAGCACGTTTAGCAACGTAACTACGATTCTAGAACCCGAGCTTCCAAGTGGGTGACCCAGTGAAACACCTCCACCGTTCACATTCACTTTTGCAGGATCGAGCTTCAGCAATTTGTTGTTGGCAAGTCCAACTACAGCGAATGCTTCGTTCAACTCCCAGAAATCAATGTCTTCATGTTTCAAACCAGCTTTCTCAATTGCCTTTGGCAAAGCTTTAGCCGGAGAAGTGGTGAACCATTCAGGTGCCTGAGCTGCATCTGCGTAGCCAACAATTTTAGCAAGCGGCTTCAATCCGAGGGCTTCCATTTTTTCTTTGCTCATCAGCACCACTGCGCTCGCTCCATCGTTGATGGTAGATGCATTGGCTGCAGTCACTGTTCCGTCTTTTTGGAATACCGGACGCAGGTTAGGAATCTTGTCGAGCTTCACGTTTTTGTACTCCTCATCTTCTTCCATCATTATCGGATCTCCTTTGCGCTGCGGAATCTCAACTGGAACAACCTCATCCTTGAAGTTTCCATTTTTCCAGGCTTCAGCAGATCTGCGATAAGATTCAATCGCAAACTCATCCTGCTCTTCGCGAGTGATTTTATTTTCTTTTGCGCAAAGCTCAGCGCAGTTACCCATGTGTTGACTGTTGTAAACGTCTGTCAATCCATCCTTCAACATTCCGTCAGTCATTTTCACATCACCGAGCTTGGCGCCCTGTCTGGCCTGAAAGTAGTGAGGGACAGCACTCATGTTCTCCATCCCACCGGCTACAACCACATCGTTGTCACCGAGCATGATCGATTGCGCTGCCAAAGACATGGCTTTCATTCCCGAAGCGCAAACCTTGTTCACAGTAGTACAAGGAACGTTTTCACCTATGCCTGCATAAATTGCTGCCTGTCGAGCTGGCGCCTGTCCAAGGTTTGCCTGAAGCACATTTCCCATGAATACTTCGTTCACTTCTTTGGCGTCAACACCAGATTTTTGAAGCGCTCCTTTGATTGCTGTTGATCCGAGTTGCGTGGCTGGAACTCCGCTGAGACTTCCGAGGAAACTACCCATGGGAGTACGCACTGCTCCAACTATATAAACTTCTTTCATCCTTTATATTTTTTTGTTTTCTAGTGATTGAGGCGCAAAGTTAAAATTTAAATCTGTCTGGCTGAACCGTACAAACCAGCTAACTTTGCTCCTGCAAAACTGGTTGATTATGATCGTTATCGTTGGCAACAAATACCGGGAAACCGAAGTTCAAAACGGAGCTTCAGGGATGAGATACTGCCCGGGCTGCCAACTTATCTCCAACCTGACGGAAGTGCAGAGAAGAAACTGGCTGACACTTTTTTTCATTCCCGTATTTCCCGTTAGCAAACCGCAGCACTTCCTAAAGTGCTCGCGCTGTGGATTTAGCCAACCTCTGTAACACACATCACCACTACTCTATTTTTCTGGCACAGTAGTTGAGTAAGGAGTGGAAACTTCATACAGTAAGTTTTGGTTTTGGTTATTAGTAATTTGGTTAAGAAATGGCTCCCGGAAACGTCCGGGAGCTTTTTTTGTTTTCATTTGTAGCGTCAAAATTCAGACTCACTCAAATCGTCTAGAGGTGTTAAAGAGAAATGTATTTGGACAAATCATCTTTTTCAAGAAGTTGCTGATCAAAATGGTTGGCTTCTTCACCTACCCGATGTTCAACTGGAAAAACAATACGGACATCCAGGGATCTTCTGTTCTCGCCCATCTACCCAAACAAAATGTACTTCTGGTCTCGAACCATCAGACCTACTTTGCAGATGTAATTCTCATCAGCAATGTGATCTACAGCGTTTATGGCGGTCGGATCGATACAATCAAAGTTCCCAGTTTCCTCTGGAGAATGCGTCACAATGTCTACTTCGTGGCGGCCGAAGAAACTATGAATAAAGGCTTGTTGCCGCGGCTTTTTAAATACGGAGGTGCCATCACCGTGAAACGCACCTGGCGAAAAGATGGAGAAAACATTAAAAGAAAAGTAGACAAGAAAGACACTTCGAACATCGGTCGCGCGCTTGGTGAAGGCTGGGTAATCACTTTTCCTCAGGGAACAACTACTCCATTTGTTTCCGGCAGAAAAGGCACAGCGCACATTATCAAAGAGTATCGACCAACTGTAGTTCCGGTTGTTATCAATGGGTTCAGAAGAGCGTTCGACAAAAAAGGTCTGTTCATCAAAAAGAAAGGAACAACACTCAGCGCCTGGTTTAAGGAACCTCTTGATATTGATTATGATGCAACACCAGATGAAATCCTCGAGCAGGTGATGGATGGCATTGAGCAATCGGAGAATTTCAATAAGGTGAGAGATAATTGAAACCGAAATTGAAAACCTGGCGTAATACTTCCCAACACTATCTTACTCTCGGAGATTACTTACCCACGTGTTTGTTTAATCAAAATTCAAAAATTTCAGATTTATGCTGGAGTATTATAAAGAGATCTTGGGTAAAGTAAGTTTCGACCCATCACTTTTCAACAGAGAAGTCAAAAAAGCATACCTCACGCTTATGGAAGATGAGAAAAGAGCTTTGAACAACTGGCTTCAGAACAATTATTAACCTGAGTTCGTCTCAGTTTATCAACCTAACTTTAAAGATTTAAACGGCCTCGTCAATTCAGTTTGGCGAGGCCGTTTGCATTTTAGGTCTGTTAAAAAGAACTAAAGATTGGCCTCTGGCAGCGGGCTGTAGCAATACATCAGCCGAACGTAGTGTTTTATTACCAACAACCTTCCCCCGACTTAGCTCTCCTTTGTCGAATTTTTTAAAACACCTGGAGCCATGAAAAACTCAATTTTCATTTTCGCCTTAGTAGCACTTTTTGCCACAGCCTGCTCTTCTGATGACAAGAGTCGCGAAGAAACCCTCAAAGAGCAAAACAAAACTTTGATCAACGCAGCGATCGATAAAAACAAGCAGATCGAAAACTACCGCGATGTGCTAAACCGACTCGATCATCGATTGCAACAAATCCGGCTGCGAAATAAGCCGCTGGCAGTTTCAACGAACGATGCTGAGTTCTCAAAATCTTCTATCGATCAAAAGCTGATTCTTATTGAAGATTTTCTCGAGCAAAGTCGCTACGAACTTTCAGTGATGGAATCGAAGCTTCGCAAAAACGAGGCGGACTTTAAAGCCTACGACCGACAGCTCGCTACTATGCGAAATCACCTGGAGGATCAGTTTGAAGAAGTCGATCAGCTTCAATCAAAACTCACCGACAGCCAGATAGCTCTGGAAGCACAGCGTGCCCAGGCCGAAGAATTAGTGAGAACAGTGGAACAAAAAGAAGATGAACTGGACAAGGCCTGGTTTGCATTTGGAACTTTTGAAGAGCTGAAAGAAAAAGCGGTCGTGGAAAAGAGAGGCGGAATATTGGGAATTGGTGCAGTGAAAAGTCTCACACCGGAATTCAATAAAAAATACTTCACCGAAATCGACATTGAGGAAGTGAACCGCATTCCGATCATGAGCAAAAAAGTCGAAATTATCACCAACCACCCCAACGATTCGTTTCGCGTGGTTGGCGAAGAGCAAATCGAATACATCGAAATTCTCGATGCCGAAAAATTCTGGTCGGTGTCGAAATACCTGACTGTAGTGGTGAAGTAGATAAGTGCTGCAGTGCCTACCTAATAATTAAGCCTGCTCTGTCGAAGGATGGGGCAGGTTTATTTTTGCTTTTTATTGTGCTCCTTAATCATGTTAAGAAACTCACGAGGGACACTGGTTTTTACTGTGATTGGCTCTGCTTTATCGATTTTTAAGTCAATTGAAAACAAGTGAAGCCCAACTCTTCCGAAGCCTTTTATTGTAGAGCCGTAGCGATCGTCACCAACCACGGGATGCCCCATCAAGCTGAGTTGCGCGCGCAATTGGTTTTTGATATCCGTTTCAGGATCGATCTTCAAGAGGGTGTAGCCTGAGCCCTGCTTCATTTTGCGCCAGTTCATTTCTGCTTCGCGCGATTTTGCCTTATCGCCAGAGGGTTTGAGCAGACCAATCTTGTTGCGGACAAAGTGAGATATCAGGTGTCCATCCTCTTTTTCAACGTCTCCCTCAACCAGTGCGTAATAGCGACAGTTGGATTGCGACCAAAGTGCTTCAATGTCTTTTCGAGCTCTCAGTCCTTTTGCAAAAATCAGCACGCCAGATTCCCGCTTATCGATCTTATTAATCAGAAAAAGGTCTTCGGCATCTGGATGCTCTGATTTGTAACCGCGGATCATCTCTCCCAGTGCTGATTTCATTTTCTTATTCTTAGAAATCGAAGCCACTCCTGCGGGCTTTTCCACAGCAACAAACTTGTCGTGATCCAGCAAAATGCTGTACGGAATTGTAGCTTTTTTCACTTCCGGACGATGCATGCGATCTTCAATAGAAATATTTTGCCCACTCTTCACTTCAGCCGAAGGAATCGAAACCGAGTTTCCATCCACGTGCACGCTTCCAGCCTTAATAAGTTTTCGCCCTTTGGTTTTGGAAGTGTAGCCTACTTCTTCCATGATCACCTCGAGCAGTGTACTGTCTTTTTCTACCTTAAATTTCATCGCGTCCTTATAATTGAATGCAAAGATAGGTTTTGCGCAAAGCTTTGTGATCAGAATTGAAATTATTCACGGCAGTTTATCGGTCGACTAAAAATACCTTTAATCATTTTAGGATTAGATTTGTTGAAGAGTAGAATCAAAACGCAAGTCAGAGTGAATATTCCCGATTTAGAGATTCCCAGAGTAGTAATTGTTGGCGGAGGGTTTGCCGGTCTCAACCTTGCCAAGCAGTTTAAAGGAAAAGACGTTCAGGTAGTGATGTTCGACAAAAACAACTACCACACTTTTCAACCTTTGCTCTACCAGGTGGCAACTGCAGGGCTGGAACCCGACTCAATTGCCTATCCTCACCGCAACATTTTCAAAAATCACCGCAACTTCACCTTTCGCATGGCTGAAGTGCTGGGTGTGAAACCAAAAGAAAATCAGGTGGTGACTAACATCGGAGTACTCGATTACGACTATCTGGTTCTGTGCACAGGTTCTATCACTAACTTCTTTGGTCAAAAGCAAATCGAGGAGGAAAGCATGCCGATGAAAAGCGTGCCCGAAGCGCTCAACATTCGTAGCTTGATTCTACAAAATTTTGAGGCTGCTCTGTTGACTGAAGACTTGAAGGAGCGCGAATCGCTGATGAACATCGTGATCGTTGGCGGAGGTCCGACAGGCGTGGAGCTAGCCGGAGCACTGGCCGAGCTCAAAAAGCACGTTCTTCCAAAAGATTATCCAGACCTCGATTTGCGTCAAATGAAAATCAACCTCGTGGAGGGAGCTGGTCAATTACTTCCTCCAATGAGTGAGGAAGCTTCTGCAAAAGCAAAAAAATACCTCAAAGACCTCGGTGTGAATATTTGGCTCAACACCATGATCACCGACTACGATGGAAAACGGGCAACCGCAAACCAGGGAAAGCCCTTTTTATCGCAAACCCTGATTTGGGCTGCTGGAGTGAAAGGCAGCACCGTTCAGGGTATTCCTGCTGACTCCATTGTCAAAGGAAACCGCGTAGAGGTGGATCGGTACAGCAGGGTAAAAGGTTCAGAAAATATTTACTGCATTGGTGACCTCGCCTTTATGAAAACTGAAAAATTTCCAGAAGGACATCCACAACTCGCACAAGTGGCGATTCAGCAGGGAAAAAGACTTGGAAAAAATATTTTGCTTTCTCTAAAGGGAAAAGAACCCATTGAATTTGAATATTCCGACCCGGGATCCATGGCTACAATTGGTCGTAACAAAGCTGTCGTGGATCTTCCAAATTGGAAATTCCAGGGAGCTTTTGCCTGGTTCGTTTGGATGTTTATCCACCTGATTGCTTTGGTAGGATTCAGAAACAAAATGCTTGTCCTCTTCAACTGGATGTACAACTACTTCCGATTTGCAAGGGACATCAGACTTATTATCAGACCTTACAAAAGAAATGACAAAAAAGAAGAGCCACTCCTGAAACAAGAGCAGCTCTAAATGCTTTCAACCGAATTAGATTCAGTTTCTATTTCTTTTGGGCAACTTTCTGAGCCTTCTTCATGGCGTGGTAAGCATTAACTACACCTCCGGTTTTGCTCAGCTTCTTAAATTTAATTGTCTCGACTTTCGGTTTCTCACCATCCTCAGAGCTGGCCATCTGCTGTTGACTTCCAGGTTTAGTAACCTTCAACCTTCTGTAATCAACACAAGAGTCGATGATTACTTCCCTGAGTTCGTCAGACGTGAGTTCGGGAAAATAAGACCAAACAAGTGCAGCTACTCCAGCTACGACAGGAGCGGCCATGCTTGTACCGCTGTTGTTTTTGTATTCACTTCCAGGCACCGTGCTGTAAATGTCCATCCCCGGAGCAAAAAGATCTACAGACTTCCTTCCGTAGTTGGAAAAACTGGCAACCAGACTTTCGTTGTCCTGAAAAGTAGAGGCTCCCACTTCGATCCAGTTATCGGCCATATCCTTTGAATCGCGAAATTCAGGGTTAGGAAAATTATCTGAATTATCGTTGTCCTTGCTGGAGTTTCCGGCAGCGTGGATGAGCAAAACACCTTTTTCTTCGGCATACTGCACGGCTTCATCCACAACTTCCTTGTAAGGAGAGTAACTCTTTCCGAAACTCATATTGATGATGTTGGCTCCGTTGTCAACTGCATAGTAGATTGAGTTTGCGATGTCCTTATCGCGCTCATCTCCCATCGGCACAGCTCTCAAAACCATGATTTCTACGTTATTGGCAATGCCGTCCATTCCCACGCCATTGTTGCGTTCAGCTGCAATAATTCCTGCTACGTGCGTTCCGTGTTCTGCAGCAGGGCCAGTAATGTGATTATTTCCGTAGTACTTTTCACTTTTATCTTCGTAGTTATCACCAACTATATCGCGAGGATCAAACTCCAGATCGTAGCTATAATCGAGCGTTTGCTGATAGTGTTCGTAGCCTGCAGTCAGCTGCTCTTCGAGGCCATTTTCTTTGATGTGTAGAATGAACTGCTTGAGGTCTTTCATTCTTGGATCTTCCGGTTCGTACTCTGCCAGTTCATCGGTGGTGTAATCTTCCCCAAGCTCCTGAGCAAAAGTTTTGTCTGCCATTTCGAAGACTGAAACTACCTGAGCCATCTCTTGAAGATTTGCTTCGGCTTCTTCTACTCGTTTTCTGTATTGCTTTTTCATGCTGAGGAATTTTTCATATTCCTCTTTGTTCTCCTTAGAGATTTCCTCTCTTGCCTTCCCTTCGTACTTGTCCATCAGGCCTTTGTAAACCCTGGTAAACTCGAGATTATCGTAATGCACATCCCCCGTGGGTCCGCCAATAAAACTCCATCCATGGATATCGTCTACGTAGCCATTTCCGTCATCATCAATTCCGTTCCCAGTTATCTCATCCTCGTTGGTCCAGATCACCTCGCGAAGATCTTCATGAGCGATGTCCACTCCACTGTCGATAACTGCAACAACTATTTTTTTCTTCGGCTGACGATCTCTCACGAGTTCGTAGGCACGCATCGTAGAAACACCGGGAATTTTGTCGTTGTCAATATCCCTGTGGAACCAGTCATCCGGAGCTGATTCGAAATTGATTACGGTTTGGGCAGTTCCTGAAAAAGGCAAAGCCAAAACTGCGGCAATGCACAGTGCTTTCGCAAAAGTCAATATTCTCATATTTTAAATTATTTCACTGCAATGATCGTTATTTTCGTTGAGCTGTGGCAATTGTTTACACCAGCGGCAATTTTTGATTAAGGACGCATTTCGATTTATCAGAACGCAGGATTTTCAAATTATTGAGTAAAAAAAATCCCCATCGGATTCCGACAGGGATTTCACTAACAACTAAACTTAACCTAACTTTTAAAGCTACTCCGCTTAATTTCATTAATCGCAGTAGAGGCAGGTTTCATCTATCAAAAGTAAAGCTTAGTAGAGAGTAAATTATCACGAGAATCTCACAACGCCAATCCATTGACTTATCGGCAAGTAGCCATAATTCAATTTAAAATCGTCACATCCTTGTGATAAATATTCACTTTCTGACTGTGATCTTTGTAGATAAATCTTGGAATTCTAATTGTAAACTTTTGAAATTCTTAAACTCGTAGTATGAAAAAGGTGGTGATCATAGAGGATGAAAAGGACATTTCTGAATTGGTGCAGTTGCACCTCGAAGATTTAGATTGTTCTGTGAAAGCTTTCCGCAGCGGACAAGAGGGCTATGAATATGCGCTCAACAATCCGTTTGATCTCATGATTCTGGATATCAACCTCCCGGAAAAAAACGGAATTGATATCTGCAAAGGTTTGCGCAAAGAAGACGTTCAGAGTCCTATTCTCATGTTGACAGCTCGCAGCGAGGAAATCGACAAAGTGTTGGGTCTTGAAACAGGAGCCGATGATTACATGACCAAGCCTTTTAGTATTCGCGAACTCGTGGCGCGAGTTAAGGCGATTTTGCGTAGGGTAGAAATTGACAAAACACCAGAAGAAAAGGCGGAGATCATAAAGTTCAAAGACCTGGAGATCGACAAGGCAAAGAGAAAAGTGATTCTTAGAAATGAACGACTCGAACTCACCCCCAAAGAGTTTGACCTGCTCTATCTGCTAGCATCCAACCCCGGAGTGACTTACGACAGAAAGGACTTGCTAAACCTGGTCTGGAGCTACGATTTTGAAGGTTACGAGCACACCGTGAACTCACACATCAACCGACTTCGCTCCAAGGTTGAAAAAGATCCAAACAAACCAGAATATGTGCTTACCACATGGGGCGTAGGTTATAGATTTGCAGATATTTAGACCCATGTCCAGAATTAGGTGGAAATTGACAGATTCTTATCGCAGGGTGATGGCCTTCACGCTCATCGCAGTCATTGTGATCGCCACTTTCATTACTGTCAATAATTACTACACGCAGATCTCCATTTTCGAAGAAAAAGAGCTCACCAAGCTCAAGGGCATTGCATCAACGCTGGCCATGCAAATTGATGCTAAGGATCACCTCACACTTCTCAATAGATATGAGAAAAAAGATGATTTGGAGTCCACCACATCGGACAGCCTCTACTTCGCCATGCACAAGAAGCTCAAAAAGGCTCAAGAGGTTAACGAGTTGGAATCGCCAATTTACACCATGATCTACGATAGCTCGAGACACAAATTTTGCCTGGCCGTTACTTCTGCGGAATACCCCTACTGGAAACACGAGTACAGAAATTTCCCTGACCGACTTCTCGAACAGTACGAAACTGGTGGGGTGCTCCCGCCCTATGAAGATGAAAATGGCGTTTGGCTCTCGGCATTTGTTCCACTAAAAACTGAGGACGGAAAAATCACCGGAGCTCTGCAAGTTGACGAGCGATTCGACAACTACATCGCCCGATCGAGAGATCAAATCTGGTGGAATATCGGGATCTCGCTCATTGTGATTATTCTCATTTCTATCGTAATGATCGTAAATGTGAGGAGCTTGTTCGTCAAACAACGAAAGATTTCTGAACAGAGAGATGAAGTAGAAGCATTGAGGCGCGAGCTGATCGCAAATGTCTCTCACGACCTTAGAACGCCCCTGGCTTCTATTCACGGCTACATCGAAACGTTGCTTCTCAAGAAAGACGACCTTGACAGCGAGCGATTCACAAAATATTTGCGCACTTCGTTGAACAACACAGAGAAGCTCAAGAATCTGGTAGAGGAGCTTTTTGAACTTTCAAAACTGGAAGCTCAGGAAAGAAAACTTGAAGCCGAGCCTCTGAATGTTGGTGAGCTGATTCATGACATTCTGAATAATTTCAAAATCACAGCTGGCGAAAAGAAACTTAGACTTGAGGCAAAAATCCCAGTAGACCTACCACAGGTGAAAGCCGACATTGCTTTGATCGATCGAGTTTTTCAAAACCTGATTAGCAACTCAATCAAATTTTGTGAAGAAGGCGACCAGATTGAAGTCAGTGCCAAACATCAAGGCGAACTTGTTTGGATCACAGTGAGCGACACCGGAAAAGGGATTGCCAAAGAAGACCTGCCACATATTTTTAACCGATTTCATCAGGGAACTGAGAAAAAACAGGGAGCCGGCCTTGGACTGGCCATTGTCAAAAACATTCTGGAGCTCCACGAGTCCGAATTTCATGTGAAGAGTGAGCTCAACAAGGGCACGAGCTTCTCATTTTCTCTGCCCGTCTTGCAAAACAGTGATCAGTGAGCGCCAGAGCTTTTTAACTCCTCATCGGACATGTCGTCCACATCTCTTTCTTCCTCTTCCTCACCTTCTTCCTTAGCCATGGTTTTGTCAGAGAACAAAATTCCCAGGCCGATGATACTGGCCACGATAGCAGAAAGCAAGATCCCGATTTTGGCGGCATCAATTTTAACTGGATTACCTACAAACGCAAGGTTGGCGATGAACAGCGACATCGTGAAACCGATACCGGCAAGAAATCCTAATCCGTAGATATGGCGCCATTTCACTCCAGGGGCAAGCTGACCAACACCCAGCCAACTGAGAATCTTCGTGAAAAACACGATCCCGACTGGTTTACCGATCAGCAGACCGAAGAATACACCCAGACAAATTGGATTCAGAATGAGCTCGCCCACATTACCGGAAATTTCGATTCCGGCATTACTAAAGGCGAAGATGGGCAGAATTAAAAAGTAGACCAGATCGTGCATGGTATACTCCAGCATCTGAAGTGGAGTCTGTGCCTGGTCGCTCACCCTCTTCACCTGTTCGATAAGGCTCACCTGATTTGGCGAGTGCATTGGGCCTTTCACAGCCTTACTTTGCTCGAGTTTAAAGCGCAGATAGTTGAGCTTTTCGAGATATTCTTCCCGGTTGAGCATCGGACGAGCGGGAATGGTAAACGCAGCCAAAACACCCGCGATGGTGGCGTGAACTCCAGAAAAGAGAAAGGCCACCCACACTCCTACTCCACCGAGCAATCCGTAAAACCAGGCACTTCTAATTCTCAGTGCGTTACCGATAAGCATCAGTGTTAGAAAACCGAGTCCTAAAGTCAGGTTTAGCAGGGAAAAGTCCGAGGTATAGAAAATCGAAATTACGAGTACTGCACCAAGGTCATCCACGATGGCCAGAGCAGTTAGAAACACTTTTGCGGCTAGAGGAACTCTCGACCTAACAACCGCTAGAAGCCCTAAAGAAAATGCGATATCTGTAGCCATAGGGATTCCCCAACCATCGGCATTTGGCGGCTCACTATTAAAAACGAAGTAAAGTCCGGCCGGAATGATCATCCCGCCAAGTGCTGCTCCCATGGGAAGCACAGCCTGGCGAAAAGTAGACAGCTTTCCGACCATCACCTCGCGCTTTATCTCAAGCCCGATGAGGAAAAAGAACACCGACATCAAGCCATCGTTGATCCACTCATGCAGAGTTTTGTTGATACCGTGCCCCTCAGGACCCAACACTACGTGTGTTTCCCAAAGCTCAAAGTAGTAGTGGCTCCAGGGAGAGTTGGCAACAATAAGTGCCAGCACCGCACAGGAAAAAAGGATGACACCAATAGAATAACTGCTTTTCATCAAAAGCCTTATCGGCTTTATCAACCGGTCAATCGGTCGTCTACTCATCTAAAGAATTTTTTAGTTCAGAAAATGTGGGCTGCATCAGCTGCAATTCTAACATTTTTCTACCCTCTTCGTCCAACACGTAACCCATCCAAATGTTAGTCAGCAAAAATATAAAAGTGCAAAGAAGATACTCCCACCAGGTGGGATTGGCTCAATATCAACCAGCTACTTTAAATCTGCAGAATAAAAGGCAAATTAAGGATTTCTTGATTATTCAATATTAACAGATTCATAACCTTTCCACAGCTGCTTATGAGTGATCAGAAGAACTTGAGTACAACCTTAATTCAGTAGACTTTTCAATTTTACAAAAACAAAAAAAAGGCCACGCAGCTTTTGCTACGTGGCCCTGGATAAGTATGCAAATTGCCTTAAACCTAATCTTTAACTATTCGCATACGGTTAATCATCGAATCAGCTTTTACTTCAAGGAAATAGACACCTGATTCAAGCTTTGATAGATCGATTACTCGAGAGTCACCAGCTGTTTCATAAACTACCTGACCGGCAACGTTCATCACTCTGATGTTGTCGAGTTTTTGCTCTGAGTCAATAGTGATTGAGTTGCTAAATGGATTCGGGAATACCGACACTCCAGAGAGCTCGTATTCTCCAACTCCTACGAGCGTCATAAACGTTTGTGGACCTACCCACTCACTATAATTTCCGTCACCACAATCTGCTCTCACATAGAACTCATAATCTGTTTCAGCATCGAGATCCATTGCAGTGTATGGGTTGTCCTGAGTTGCTGTGCCAGCTCCAGTTGGTTCACCCGATCCGGCAGGTTGAACAACAACTTCCCAGTCGGTTTGTCCTTCACCAGCGGTCCAGCTCAACACCGCTGAAGTTGCTGTGATGTCAGTAGCTGAAAGATCTGTTGGATCTTCGCAAATCAGCACTCCGGTGATAAAGAGTTCTGGACCTGACCAGTCACTAAAGTTGTCATCACCACAATCTGCCCTCACATAAAACTCGTACTCCGTTTCAGGATCAAGATCCATTACAGTGTAAGGGTTGTCTTGAGTGGCAATACCAGCGCCTGTAGGTTCACCAGAACCTGATGGCTGAACTACAATTTCCCAGTCAGTTTGACCGTCTGCAGCAGTCCAACTCAATTGGGCCGAAGTTGGGTTGATGTCAGAAACGGTAAGTTCTGTTGGATCTTCACAAGGTGGAGTCAATGTTGAGAATGTTTGTGGCTCTGACCATTCGCTGAAGGTCTCCTCACCACAATTCACTCTTACGTAGAATTCGTAATCTGTTGAAGGATCCAAATCCATCACCGTATAAGGATTATCAGTTGTTGCTGTACCGGCCCCAGTTGGAACACCAGTTCCTGCTGCTTGCACAACTATTTCCCAATCAGTTTGACCGATACCCGCGGTCCAGCTAAGCTCAGCTGAAGTTTCAGTGATTTCTGCCACCATCAATTCTATAGGAGCTTCACAAGAAACGTAAGATGAGCAATAGATGTCGTAGTCCAGCGACTCTTCATTACCAGATCCACAAGAGAAAGAACCGTCTGAGTTTATCGTCATATAGATGTTTCCAGAAGTTGCTTCGAAAGTCAACCCTGACAGTTCACCACCGTCCACATCACTGTTGAAGAGTACGGCACCTGACTCATCAACGCCATCGTAAATAATGAGATCATCGTAGGTGTTACCAGCGAAATCGTTGAATTCCATTGTACCGGCATTGAAGCTAATTGTCAGCGATTCACCTGTTGATGACGAGTAACTGAAACTTGACGTCTCGTTATTTTCATAACAGTGCGTAAAGTTCTGAACACCATCCGCACAAACGATTTCGATTGGCGTTGTGAAGTTCAGTGGTCCTGACCAACTGGTTAGTTCACCTTCCCCACAATCCATTCTCACGTACACTTCGTAGTCAGTGTCTGGATCTAGGTCTGTGGCTGTGTAAGGGTTGTCCATTGTGGCTGTTCCCGCTTCTGTTGGCTCACCGGTGCCAGCTGGCTGTACAACAATTTCCCAGTCAGTTGAACCACCAAATGACGTCCACGCTATCTCAGCAGTTGTAGCTGAAAGAGAAACTAACTGTAGATCTGAAGGAGCGATACACACGTCTGCAGACGTACAGAAAACATCATAGTCTAACGCTTCTTCACTTCCAGAACCGCAAGAGTTTGAAACATCGCCCTGAACTGTCATGTAAATGCTGCCCGATTCGGCTACGAACAGCAATCCTGCCATTTCGAATCCATCTTCATCGCTATTGAAAAGGACTTCACCACTATCATCCATTCCGTCATAAATGATAAGGTCGTCATACGTGCCGTTAAACGAATCTTCCAGGGTTCCGGCATTGAACATGATTGCAAGTGAACTGCCGTCAAGTGAGCTATAGAGGAATGAAGTAAACTGATTATTCTCATAGCAGAAGGTAAAGTTGTTCATTCCTGAATTACAATCAATTCCGATTGGCGTGCTGAATGAAACTGGGCCCACCCACTCGCTGTACTCATCACCACAATCGCTTCTAACATAAACGTCATAGTCGGTGCCCGGATCCAAGTCCATTGCCTCGTATTGCGTCTCGGAAACTGCCGTTCCATTTTCAGGGATTTCATCGCCTGATGGAACAATGGCTACTTCCCAATCAGTCTGTCCGTCAAGGGCAGACCAAGAAACATTTGCAGAAGTTGGATCGATGTCTGTCACAGCCAGGTCGGCAGGTGCGATACAAGTTGGGGCAAAACGCATACTCACGGCAAAAATATTTGCCACTCCGCTTCCAGAATCCTTTGTGATATCAATGCTCTCAATGATTTTTGCCTGATTCTCAGGATCGAGATCTATTGTAAGCTGATAAATCCGAGGGTTGTTAAACGGATCTTGAGTCCCATAATCTGCCAGGCTAATCCGACCAATTTCAGAAATGATCACCGGCAGTGCATTAGACCCATACCAGTCGGGGATCAAAGAAGATGCGATGGCTTGAGAGGTTCCATCATCAAAATTGATTGATCCTGTAATGAAAGATTCACCACTACCCGATACAGCTGCGAGATAAATAGTCTGTGCCGGAGTTGCATCGGCAATTTCAAGTGTTCCACCATTGCCAATTGTGTCGATTCTCAAAGAGTTATCCCCTTCGTAAGGATCGGCAAATGGCGACATTTGATAGGTCAATCCGGGAACATTCGGGCTAGTCAGCACACCACTCACAGGAAGTCCAAATCCGAGCAGTGCATCTCCTTCTTCCTCTTGATAATCTTCAGAGAGGTATGCGTAGCTCGCTCCATCAAGGTCATTTGTTGTAGTCATGTCAGGAGTTCCAACTCCATTGGCAATGACATCAGCAGAAAAACCAGATGTTACTTCCAAAGTGGTATATCCACCGAAAGTGTAAGGTCCTGCCCAGTCGCTCCAGCCGAATACTTCTCCGCAATATCCGCGAACATAGAATTCATAGATTGATCCACTAGACAATCCATCTGCATCGAAAGATTCTGTAGCGGCAGGCTCTCCTGCTTCAGTCGGCTCGCCAGTACCTTCGAGCTGCACAACTACTTCCCATTCGGTTTGGCCTTCTGCACCTGTCCATGAGAGGTCGGCACTGGTCGACTGAATGTTTGTTGCTGAAAGACCTGTAGGTAATTCACATGCAACTGGAGTAGTAAACTCTACTGGCCCAACCCAATCGCTGAATACAGCTCCGCAAGAAGTACGGATGTAAACATCATATGTAGTGTTGTCCATAAGGTCAGCTGCTGGATAAGTTGTTTCTGTTACAGCTGTTCCTGAAGCGGGAATTTCTGCTCCAGACTCAACAATTGCAATTTCCCAGGCGTCCTGTCCTTCGGGAGCTGTCCAGTCGATCGTAGCTGAAAAAGGCGCTACATCAGAAACTACTGGTTCGCCAGGAATGATGCATGTTGGCGTAAAGCAAAGACTAGCCGCGAAGATGTTCATCACTCCGCTTCCAGACTCTTTTACGATCTCCATACTCTCAATTATCTTCGTCTGATTCTCCGGGTTTATCGGAATCTCCAGTTGATAAACTCTTGGGTTGTTGGGGTCACTTTCAACATTATTATTGTTGAGATTCACCCTTCCCATTCCCTGAATGATGATCGGCTGAGAATTTTGGAAATACCAATCCGGAACCAAGGTAGAAGGAATCGGCTGTGAAGAACCATCTGCAAAGTTGATCGTCCCGTTTAGGTTGGCCGAACCGCTACCTGAAACTCCAGCTAAGAATACAGCTTGAGCGGGTTGATTGTTGTTGAACTCCAAAAGTCCACTGTTTCCGGTTGTCTCAATTCTCAAAGAATTGTTTCCTTCATAAGGAGTAGCTTCCGGAGACATGTGGAAAATCAGACCTGGCGTGTTCGGACTATTCAGAACACCGTTGGCTGGCAATCCAAAGCCTTGCAATGGGTCACCAGCTTGTTCCTGATAATCTTCTGACATGTATACATAGTTGACACCGTCAAGATCGTTTGTTGTAGTAGTATTTGGGTCACCAACTCCATTGGCGATAACATCGTCTGAAAGACCTGCTGTAATTTCCATAGCTGCGTAGCCACCAAAAACAAATGGTCCGGCCCAGTCACTCATCCCGAGGTCTACTCCACAGTTTCCGCGAACGTAAAACTCATATGTAACGCCCGGATCTATTCCAGTAACAAAAGATTCTGCCGGAAGAGTTACGTCTGCCTCGGTAGGTACGCCTGATCCTTGCGTTTGAACAGCTACTTCCCATTCGGTTTGGTCGGGTGTACCTTCCCAATGCAATTGAGCACTTGTAGGAGTTACATCCGACACGCTCAAATTAGTTGGGGCTGGGCATGCAATGGTCGTTGTAAACTCGACTGGCCCTTCCCAAATACTCGTTCCATCGGCACCACAATTCGCTCTAACGTAAACTTCATACTCCGTTTCAGGATCTAGATCCGATGGTGTGAAAGGATTGTTCATAGTTGGCGTCCCAGCTTCAGTTGGCTCACCTGTTCCGGCAGGCTGAACTGCAACTTCCCAGTCTGTTTGTCCTTCTACTGCCGTCCACCCAATTTGAGCAGAAAGTGCAGCAACATCAGAAACAATTACATCATCCACACGAACGCATGCTGCTGTCGACTCTGAACAATAAACTGTGTACTCCAAAGCATTTTGAGCTCCGCTTGAGCAAGAGGTAAAGCCATTTGAAGTAATTGTCATGTAAAGGCTACCTGAAGTTAGTTCAAATTCAAGACCTTCAACATTGTTACCGTTATTATCACTATTGAAAAGAACCATTCCGCTCTCATCAATTCCATCATAAATAATGAAGTCGTCAGCAGTTCCTCCGCCAAAGAAATTATTCTGAAAAGATCCTGAGTTAAATTCAACGGTCAATGGAGCTGAATTTTCGGACATGTAGCTAAACGAAACATTCTCGTTGTTGCCATAGCAGTAGTTGAAATCATATTCACCTTGATCGCATTCGATCTCTACAGGTGTTGTGAAATTAACCGGGCCAATCCATTGGCTGTAGCCATCTGTGTTGCAGTTTCCGCGAATGTACACTTCATAATTAGTGTCCGGACTCAGTCCACCTACTTCAACTGGATTATCAGCAGTACCATTTCCAGGCATGGTAGGAACTCCGTTACCTGCAGGCTGCACCATATATTCCCAGCTCACATGGGCACCATCTGGTGTCCAGCTCAAATCAACAGAGCTAGTGGTAATATTGTCAACAGTCAAATCTGAGGGAGGAAAGCAAGAAGGAGTCTCCTTGTAGCTCATTGCAAAAACATTTACAACGCCACCTCCGGCAGCTCCTTTCACAAAGTCTACGCTGGTAATAGTTTTATCGTAATTTTCTTCATTTATGTCCACAGTCAATTCATAAACTCGAGGATTTCCTGCGGGATTATCAACATCCTCGCTAGCAAGATTTACACGGCCGATCCCACCAATCGCTGTAGGCAGAGAAGTACCATTGTACCAGTCCGGCACATTGGTAAGTGCAATTGACTGAGTGCTTCCGTCCAGAAAGTGGATCGTTCCGGTAATACTACCAGGCCCGCCACCAGACATCACTAAAAAGTGAACACTCACCGCTGGGTTAAGGTCAGCAAACTCCAATGTTCCAGTAGAACCGCTGGCTTCAAGCCTCATAGAGTTGTTGCCCGTGTAGGGGGTCGCGAATGGAGACATTTGAAAATCCATTCCATCTTCTGTAGGGCTCACGATAATTCCATCTGATGGAAGTCCAAATCCGAGAGGCGCATCACCGGCATCAAGCTGGTAGTCCTCCGAAATGTAGACGTAATCACCACCGTCTATGTCATTGTTTGTTGAAGATGAAGGTGCTCCAACTCCATTGGCAATCACATCAGCTGTGAGTCCAGAAGTGAACTCGACCTGATTGTAGGTTTGTCCCTGAAGTAAGAATGCACTCAGTAGAATGCACGAAGCCAAAAAGCCTCTAAGCAATTGGGACCTCTTGTAGTATAAATTCATGAGCATTTAGATTTGATTAAAGATTAATAGATTCTATTCCAAAAGACTACACCGGCTCATCGGGTAGTCAAGTTTTCTTATTCGAGAATGAGTCGCTGGGTAAGTGTCCTTGACGCTGATCTTACCTGAACCACGTAGACTCCTGGAGCCATTCCGCCTATGTCGAGTTTGTGCTGACCTTGTTTTGGTAAACTTACAGAGTCCACTTGCTTTACAAGAGCACCAAGCTGGTTGTAGATTTCGATCGAACCGTTTGAAACACTCTCTTCCACTTCAATATAGAATTGACCAGTTGATGGATTCGGATAAAGATTCAGACCTTGATTTATACTTTCTGAGTTTTCATCAATATTTGTCGAAATAGGTGCCTGCCCCAGAGAAATGAGGTAAGATGAAACGATCAGATGCGGATTGAAGCCATCGTCACAATTTGGACATGTTGACCCCGAAACACAATCGGGATTGTTTGGATGACAGAAATCCACGTAATCTTCGTCAAAGATATATTCGAGGTCAATTTCTCCCTGACCAACAAAACTGGTCATGTCGTAGTCGAAAAACTGTGCAATCGTACCCGGACACCACCCAGCTCTATTGAAGTACCAGGTTCCTGCCTGTGGACTGCAATTGTCAGGGTTAGGATCGCAATCATTCCAGTTATTTTGTTCAAATGTCTCCTCGCCATCAACCCAAATGTGGTGAGTATTCTCATTAAACTCAGCGGCATTGCTCGTGTTGTTTTCACCCCAGCCGTGACCTGAAGAAACGAGCTTCATTTTAGCCGCGCTTGTATTTTCTGGAAAGTAAAAAGTAATATCTTCTGTTGGCTGAAGATTTGCCATATCCCCAAACTGATATGTTTGGTACCAAAGTTTTTTGACCTGAGAGTATGGGTATTCAGGAACTCCAGCTTGATAATCGAGTTCAAGAGTATATAAAAAACCATTATCGAAAGTCCCGAGGTTTACTCTAAACCTGGTTTTTCCGCTGAGCAGCGAAGCAAAATCTGTTAGATCAATCTGATGACTGCACGCCACACCATAAGGAGTCATATAGCGAATAATCTCGAACCACTCACCATTCTTGCCTTGCACTTCGACAGACGAAACTCGATCCCAGGGATCACAGCCACCATCGGGGCAATCGATGTACAAGGTGCCAATTATCTGGTCGTAAGCTCCGATATGGCTCGGCAGGTCAGATTCTACAGTTACTGAAGAAATATCGGCATTAACCCAAACTTCATCAGTGGCCAGGGTCGTCACGTCCGATGTTTCAGAAACAATGTTGATTGTTTGCATTTCTTGCTGACCATTTCCAAAGTTATTGTTTGCAAGGATCGAAATATCAAACTCACCGTATTCTTCGGGCGTCCACCAACCTGTAAAAAAGCCGTTTTCCCAATCTTCGAGTTCAACAGATTGGCCGTCAATCATAACCTCGACCGACTCAACAGAAAACAAATCTTCATATCCAATGGAAGTTCTGACAGCAACCTTCAAAGGCATTAGCTCAGGAACATGAACATCTCCAGCAAGCGGGTGGAGCAACTCCACCTCTGCCAATACTTCCTCAGGGTCAAGAACCTCAAAGCTCACAACAACATCTGTTGCCGGATCATAAATATCGTTTCCGTCCTGGCTCGCCTGAATGGTAACTTCACCAGGCTCGCCTGTCAGGGTAACAGTGTTGCCGTCAATCGTTGCAGGACCAGAAACAATCTCGAATGAAATTGGAAGGCCGGATGTGGCTGTTGCCGAGAGTTCAAAAGGATCATCGTTAATCAACTTATTTCCGATTAGATCGAAATTGATCACCTGAAACCCATCTTCCAGTTCTCCACCAAAATTCGATGTCTCTCCGTTGAGGGCCATGTTTTGAAAGAAGGCATTTCTTTCACCTGTTCCAACTTCAGAAATGAGCTCATCAATGGCCTGGTTATTTCCACCTGGAACACCCTGATTAAACTTATAGTAAGTGATCAATCCTTCTTCATCACCTTCCAACTCATTGGCAATCATGTCTTCAACTTCAGCTTGAGAAAGGGCTTTGTTCCAAAGAGAAACCTCGTCCGCTCGGCCTTTAAAAACAAAGTTGAGACCTGATTGAAGAGTCTTCCCAATTGTAAAAGGACGATCATCAGAATCAAAAGTACCTGAAGCCGCGCTTGTTCCGATAGACACTCCATCCACAAACAACTCAAGTTCATTCTCATTAAAAACCCAAACTAAATGCTGCCAAACTCCAGCTTCGATTGTTCCTGCCGGAGCAACAAACTCGTGTAAACCAGTGCTTGTCATCACCCGACACTCAACTGTTCCGTTGTTCAATTGGATCAAATACATCTGGCCATCACCAGTTCCTCCTCCACGAATACTCATCATGCCCTGGCCATAAATCAATTCTTCAGTGTAAAACCAACCGGCCATCGAGATCGTATTGGAGCCACTCAAATAGGAAGAAGCATTTGGAAACTCAACATAGTCGTCCTGACCATCGAAGTGGAGGTAGATATTACTCTGAGCAGAACTTGAGCCCGGTATAAAGAAAACCGACAACAAGAATAAGCTTGTAAAAACTTTGAAGTAGAGAGTATTCATTCGGTAAAAAGTTTGATTAAAAGAATTATTAAAAAAGCGTTACATGAGAAGGGCTCAAGATAGCATCAGTTCTGACACCACGAGAATTCAACAACACTCAACTGGTCCCTACCTATTAAAAACACCCTACACAACACCTACTCTCGATTGATATAAAACATTGTTTTTGAGTAGTTAAGACTATTTTACAGTATTTAACTTACTAAGACCAATCGGCAAAGTCCTTCCATCATCTGGATCGAAGACATCAGAAGCATTTTTATGCATTAGTTTTATTCCTCCTCAACTCCAGGTTTACTGGCATAAATGCATACCTCAATTCGCATTGCATTCGCGCCTTCCAAACATTTGAGATCCCAACATTAACACTCTGTTTAATGATTCAGAACTTATCATTATGTTGATCAGAAAACCAAATCAGAAAGAGAGGTCGATAAAATAAATCAACTCCAAACCCATTGATTCACAAAAGTTTTATTCTTATCCAGTGGCAATTAGAGAGAACCAAATATGGCATCGTTCACGAAACACTCACCAGAAACTTAAAGAGGGTCACAAAAAATATAGCTTTCCAACAGTATCTGAGAGATTAGATTGAACTCTTATTGAATGATCCTCCGAACACATTATTTCTCAACACGCTGTTTATGTGTTACTTAAGACGTTTTTCACACTGAAAGACCAGTATTATTGAGAGTTTTTTCACAAAATCTCCTGATGAAAACTTCCTATCTTTGCTAGAGAGTTCAACAAGTATTAAAAGGTTAAATCGCCTTTCCATTTGCCCTTGAACACCGCACAATTGCGGACAAGGGTAACAGGGGAGTGTTCTCTTTTTATAAATTTTGCCAGTTAGTTTTAAGTCAATGTTTTAAGCTAGAGTTGGATAAATCACAAAGTCATCTATTTGAGCAAATGCCTTTTAAGCTGATCTTAATTACATTTTTCACAGTTTTGCTATTCAGCGGTCCGAATACCTATTCGCAATCACTCAACAAAAAGCAACTTGAAGAAAAAATATCTGAGAATGGTCGGCTTTTCCAAAAAAATCTTGACGAGGCCAATAGCAATATTGATTTCCTTTTGAATGAGGCTCGATTGCTGGAAGATTCAATGTCACAGTTAATTCTGCTGGATCGAAGGTGCAGGTATTATTATCAAAAAAATAAGACCGATAGCCTTATCCAGACTTCTAAGGTGCTTCTCAAAAATGCTCAAGAACTCAAGAACACTTACACCACCGTGATGGCCAACATCTATCTTGCTGAGGCTTATTCGGTTAACAACTGGCACGACAAGGCTCTTGCGCGATTAGACGTGGCGTTGGAAACCCTGGAAAACGAAAAGGATGAAAGTACAAGAACTATCTTAACTCGAGCTAATGTACTGACCAGCTTTGCAGATGTTTACCTAAAAAAGGATGAACCACGAAAAGCGGTTGAAAAGCTACAGCAAGTAATTAAAAGTTATGATGCACTGGAAGACCCGGAGTCTGTCAGACAATATCAATATCTCAACTACTCAAACATCGCAATTGCATATCTATCTTTTAATCTGGACTTTGCTGAATACTATGCCCTGGAATCAATTGCGTTGATGCCAGACAATGTTAATAACGATGACCGTGTAACGATGATGAATTACTTTACGCTTGGTAAAGTAAATCTGGAGAGGCAAAACCATCAAAAGGCATTGGACTACTTTCATAATGCTCTGGACCTACACGAGCAAAGTGGAGGAGAACTCAGAATCAAGGAGATATACTCAGGTTTGGTATCACTTTACGATACTTTGGGCAAGAAAGACAGTGCGATAGTTTACAAAAACAAACTCCAGGAATATGAGATATCGATCTTACAAAGCAAGTACAATTCTTTGAGAGAAGTGATGGAAGTTGAGCAAGAAAAAAAGAAGGAAAGTAACTCGAGCTCAAATCTATGGTGGATTCTCACTTCAATTGTCGGTTTGGTGATAGTCGTAGTTATCATCTTCTTTGGATATAAGAGAAGAGAAAACCAAAACCTCTCTGAGGATAAACAATGGCAATCTCAGTATAAATCCCTGATTGATCTAGCGAAAAACAATGATCCCGCGTTCATTCCAACTTTTGAAAAAGTCTACCCGGATTTTTCAAAAAAATTGTTGGATATAAATCCTGGCCTCTCAAATTCTGAGATTGAGTTTTGCGCGCTTTTGAAGCTTAATATTTCAACAAAAAACATTGCTAAGTGGACTTTCATTGAGGTGCGAACTGTACAGAATAAAAAGTACAGGATCAGAAAAAGGCTTAATATCCCTACAAATCATGACCTCTACAATTGGTTTAAGTCAGTCTAAATAAAACCAACCAAACACCTATAAATCAACACCTTAATCACTTGCCGAGTATCTGTTGTGTAGGTCTTTCTACCTTACAGAGGCACCAGTTGTGTACTTTAAATAGTATTTCTCCTGTGATGTCTTGCTAAATTGACCTTAGATCAGCTCTCAATCACGAAGCAAATGAGAAATACCAAGGACATGCTGTCCCCCTTTACCATTTTATTACCTCTCGGAAATCTATCAATCGAGGAGGCCTTGTTAGCTCCAACTGTTTCGGAAAGCCAACTAACTAACCTTCAAGCAGATAATTAAATCATTAATAATTATGCAACTTCTCAATACCAAAGTGAACCTTTATATCAAACAAAATCTAATCTCATGACTAAACATCTACTTGCCAGAACCTTAAGACTTCTGAGCCTTGCTTTAATCTTTGGTTTCGGCAGCTCAGTTGCAAACGCACAACTCGATTTA
Organism: Halocola ammonii; assembly: GCF_049334165.1. Taxonomy (NCBI): domain Bacteria; kingdom Pseudomonadati; phylum Bacteroidota; class Flavobacteriia; order Flavobacteriales; family Halocolacceae; genus Halocola; species Halocola ammonii. The sequence goes on along the minus strand of NZ_JBEGHD010000017.1, from coordinate 49,326 downwards.
ACCATCGGAGATGGCAACGGCTCAACAAGCTTTGCTCCTATCTATTCTTACTACGGTTACACATATTCTCAATCGATCGTACTTCAGGAGGCCATTGAAGATGCTGGAGGTGAAGGAGGAATCATTTCCAGTATCCGCTTTTATTACCAAAGTGGCAATACCAATAACAGTACGGCCAATTGGTCGATACTGCTGGGTAACACGAATAAAAACTCATTCTCGGGAAATAGCGACTGGGAGGATTATAGCAACCTCACTCAGGTCTACTCTGGATCGGTGACAGTGCCGGCCTCCGAAGGATGGATGGAGATTATTCTCGATACTCCTTTTGCCTATACGGGTGGAAACCTGCTTGTGGCAACCGATGAAAACACACCTGGTTTCAGTTCTTTTCCAGCTGCGAGCTGGGGTTTCAACCAAACGGGAACTGCCCAATCCATCTATTACTACAGCGATGGTACCAATCCCAACCCACAATCACCTCCAAATTCAGGAGGTTTCGGCAGCGGAACTCTAAACGGATACAATTACATGCAAATGGTAGTGACTCCATTCGAAGAGTGCTCTGGAACACTAGATGTTGGGGCTGCTATATTGTCTTCACTTGAAAACGATACGCTTTGCGAAGGCGCTGCTGAAAATTTGAGTATTTCTTTGGAAAACAGCTACGTGACTTTCTCTGGAATTGATTATCAATGGCAGCAAAACATTGGTGATGGCTGGGAAGACATTGAAGGTGAGACCAATAGCAACCTGAACATCACTTCTCCCAATGAAACAACTCAATACAGAGCCACAGTAACGTGCACTGCTTCTAGCGAAACAGACATTTCTGATCCTGTGGAAATTACTATCGCACCTCTTCCCGTGGTTGCAATTACACCAGGATCTTATGCGATTTGCACGGACGGTGAGGCGATACTCACTGCAACGGGAGCAGACTCTTACGTTTGGTCTCCTGACGTGGAGCTCAGCGGCACAACTGGCGCCAGCGTCACCACTACTGCCACAGAACAAAGAAACTATTCAGTAGTGGGCACTGATGCAAACGGATGCACAAACACAGCTTCGGCTTCTGTTATTCCAGTGCAGGATGTCACCATATCGACCATCACCAATCCAACTGCACTTTGCGAGTCTGGCGAACTGGTGATCATGGATGTTGACAACACTCCTGAAGGTGTTTCGGGCGGAGGCAACTGGGAGTTTCAGTGGCTCGATGCCGACACTAATGTAGTGCAAGCATGGAGTGCGATTTCTCAATATGCATTTACTCCCGCTGAAGATGGTAACTACAATTACTACGTTCAAATGCAAAGCTCTACTTGCCCTGAAGACACAATCTTCTCTTATGGAAATTCAAATATTCAGGTTGGTTTTGGTGCCGAGGCAAACACAGTTGATGTGAACTGCAACACACCACAGGGAAGCATCATTTTGAGCGACATTTTCGGCCAGCTGGGTGAAGAAATTTTCTACTCAAATGATTTCACATCATCTTTTGATGCTGACACCACTGTAGAAGCTTTTGACAACACTCAAATAAGTGATGGCAGGCTTGTTCTCACTGAATCGCTAGCCGGTGTGCGCGGGAGCTTCTCGATTTATCCAGAAGCTAATGACATCTATTGGTCGCATGCAGCTTACTCTGTCTCTTTTGACATGACAGCAGACCAACCACTCAACAACTTCGGTACAGGCGGAGGTGATGGGCTTTCCTACAGCTTCGGTGATGACGCTCAAGAAACTGGGGGAAACAACCCAGGCCACGGAAGAGGTAGCAAACTACGCGTAATCTTTGATTCGGCTGACAACTCAGGTTCTAATGGAAACTCAAGAGGTGTTTACCTCACTTATGGATACACCGGTACTGCGCAAATGGGACCGAATTCTCAAGGAGTACTCGGATACAACACAAACATGTCGTGGAAAACTGCAACTGACGTACCGGTCGAGATCAACGTTTCAGCGGATGGAAAAGTGACGGTTATTCTCGGTGGCACCATCCTGTTTAACAACGTGCAGCTTCCTCCAGAATATTTAGAAGCTGATCAATCTACCTGGGTGCACACTTTTGGCGCACACACCGGTGGAGATGCTCTTCGCCACGCTATCGACAACCTTGAAATAAGCTACAAAGGAATCGATTTCGGAATTACTGAAGACGAACAAATGCCAACAGAATGGCAGGGAGAAAGCACATTCGCTAATCTCGAACCTGGCACCTATAATGTGTGGATGGCAAATGCTTCGGACAGTGAATGCAGCAGCATGATCGGCACGTATGAAATCAATGACATCAACCCTGTGGTTGAACTCGGTGAAGAAATCAACATCTGCGAAGGAGAAACGACTACGCTTGACGCAGGAAATGAAGGCAGCACTTACCTCTGGAGTGATGACAGCATGGAGCAAACCCTGGAGGTTTCTACTACTGGAAGCTACTGGGTGATGGTGACCGACACTGCAGGCTGCACTGATATTGATGCCATCTCTATCAATGTTGCCCAGCCTTCATCTGTCGATGGAATTACTGTTGTGAACGATGGCCTCGATGCGATTATCACTGCACAAAACCCTCAAAACGTTGATACCTACGAGTGGGACTTTGGCGATGGAACAACTCTGACGAGCAACTCTGCCACAGAGCTTCACACCTACCCCGATTTTGGTGAGTACACCGTTTCGGTTACAGTGAGTAGTGCCGTAAGTTGCGAGGACGCCACTGCTTCCGAAGTGGTGGATATTGCCACCAGCATTACTGAGATATCCGCCAGCGATGCGGGACTTTCCATTTACCCGAACCCTGCACAAAACAATTTCACAATTGGCAATGAAGAAGGCCTCACCGTTGAACGAGTTGAAATTTATGACATCTCAGGAAAGTTGGTACTGAGAATTCAGGATCATTTTAATGCTGACATACAGCTGAGAAACCTGAATCTTGAAGGTGGACTTTATTTCATCAAAGTTCACTCGCCAGCTGGTGTATTCGAATTGAAATTGATTAATAGACAATAACCTGCACATTTTATGTTGGCTGGCTGAGAGTTCTCAGTCAGCCAGCTTTTTTTAACTGAAAAACCTTCAAACTTAATTGTCCATGACGAAGCGGTATCTTTTGAATGTATTTGCGATAGCTCTCTTATCAGGCATTTTTAGCCTTAAAGGATTCAGCCAGGATTGTGAGTACGAGTTTTCCCTTGGAAATGACACTGTATTAAACTGTGGATCAAGCATTACTCTTACTGCACCTGAAGGATTTGAATATGACTGGAGCACCAACTCAAGCAACCAGTCGATTACAGTTAGTCAGCCTGGAGTTTACAGTGTAAACCTAATTGAGCAGGAATCATCTGAAGTTCAGAATGGAGACTTTTCTGATGGGTACTCTGGATTCACCAGTTCTTACATCGTTGGAACAGGTGGTACTTTTGGCCTGCTCTCGAGTGAAGGCACTTACGCCATCGCAGCAAATGCGGACGAAACACACGACAACTTTGTAGACTGTTTTGATCACACAAGTGGAGACGCCACAGGCTCTATGATGGTGGTCAACGGTGCGTCTACAGCAGGGCAAGAAATCTGGTCACAGACGGTCACAGTGACTCCCAATTCAACTTATATTTTTTCGGTTTGGGGAATGTCTGTTGTAGGCAGCAACCCTGGCCAACTCAATTTTTCTATCAACGGAAACCAAATTGGAGAAACTTTTGAACTGCCAGCTGTAACTTGTGAATGGAGCCAGTTCTACGTAACCTGGGAATCTGGTCCAAATACAGATGCCGACATTTCAATCGTTAACCAAAACATCTCCCCTTCCGGAAATGACTTCGCCATTGACGATATTAGCTTTGCTCCTGTTTGCATCTACACTGATTCGATAGAAGTTTCACAGCCGCCAATTCCACAATTGACAGTGTCTGAAAATCAAACGATTTGTGCTGGAGATTCTGTAATACTTACAGCAAGCTCGAGCGTGCCGGGAAGCACTTTTCTTTGGCAACCAGGTGCAATTCAGGGATCAGAAATTACGGTTTCGCCAGAATCGAACAATCTCTACTCCGTGATTGCCACTTCTCCTCAAAACTGCAACTCTGCACAGGGAAGTGTGATTGTGAGTGTTGAAGATAGTCCTGAGCTGATGTTAACTGGAAATGACACCATCTGCCCCGGAGAATCGACAACGTTCAATGTCGAATCTGACTTTGCAAACATGAGCTACACCTGGTCTCCGGGAGATCTGGAAGGAGATGAAGTTACACTCTCTCCGGAATCGACTACAACATACACGGTTTTTGGAGAGTCTGGTTCCGGCTGTAATGCTGAAATGGACTTTACGGTGGTTGTTCAAACGCCACCTTCCGTCTCCATCGATGGAAGCAATTCTATTTGCGAAGGTGATGATGCTTTGCTGATTGCAAGTTCCACAACTCCGAATGTAGATTTCGAATGGAGCAACAGTGAAACAACGGATCAAATAGTGGTTTCACCCTCATCGAGCACGGAGTATTCCGTAACTGCATTTGACGGGTTTTGTACCAGCGAGCCGGCAACTTTCTCTGTCGATGTCAATCCGGTTCCAGAGTTGTACGCCCCTTCAGACACGCTCATTTGCCCGGGAAGTTCTGCTTCGCTGAGTGCTCAGTCTGATCAGTCAGGCGCTACTTTCGGCTGGTCTCCGGGAAATCTTACAGGATCTTCTGTGGTAGTGTCTCCGGCTGATGCTACTATTTACACTGTCGTTGCAGCAGTTGGCAACTGTGTTTCAGAACCGCAAAGCTTCTTAATCGACTTCATCCCTTCATGCAATTGCGTCTTTGAAATGCCCAACATTTTCACTCCTAATGATGACAACTACAACAATGAATTCACGAGGATTGGAGGACAGGATTGTCTGTTCACTGAGTACGACCTCAGAATTTTTAATCGCTGGGGTAAAGAGGTATGGAGTACTTCTAATCCGACTGCGGCCTGGGACGGAAAAAGAAAAGATAATGATATGCCCGAAGGTGTTTACTACTGGACGGTAAAATATTCCTTCATCGGAGGAGACAACTCTTCAGAAAAAAGCATGAGCGGTTATATCACTCTTGTTCGATAACCTAATTCAAAAAAGCTTCAAGCTAAATGTTTAGACTTCAATCTGTCGTTAATTTATTTATTCCACTCTTTGATCGCTTCGAGATGCCAACACTTTCCATTTTGCGGATGCTGTTTCTCTTATCCTGCATGTCATTGTCAATTTCCGGGATTTCACAAAGCGGTTGCAATGACAACTTTACTATCGGTAACGACACTTTGATCGACTGCAACTCAAGCGTAACCTTGAATGCCACACCCGGAATGGACAGTTATCTCTGGAGCAACAATCAAAACGGAAGCTCAATAAATGTTTCTTCGCCTGGTCAGTATAGCTGCACGGCAACAGTCGTATCCGGGACGAACGTGGTTGTAAATGGTGATTTTTCAAATGGAATCTCGGGATTTGATTCCGATTACGATGAGGGTATGGGTGGAGCCTATGGTCCTCTATCTCTCGAAGGCACCTATACAGTCGCACCCAACACACAAGACACGCATAATGATTTTGTTTTTTGCTATGATCACACCACAGGAGATGCCACAGGAAACCTTCTTGGCGTGAATGGTGCCAACACCCCGGGTCAGCAAGTTTGGTCGCAGACCGTAACCGTACAACCAAACACCGATTACATGTTCTCTGTGTGGGCAATGTCTGCGGTTTCTGACAACCCTGGGGAATTGAATTTTTCGGTCAATGGAAATCAAGTCGGGAGTAACCTGAACCTGCCCTTTAGCACCTGCAACTGGCAGAACTTCTTTGTGATCTGGAACTCTGGAGCGAGCACAACTGCCGACATCGCCATTGAAAACCTCAACACACTTCAGGCAGGTAACGATTTCGCGCTAGACGACATTTCTTTCGTTCCGGTTTGTAGCTACACTGACACAGTTACAGTTACCACTCCACCCGATCCGGATTTGGCCAGTATTCCCGATGTAACAATCTGCCAGGGCGAGTCAGTAACACTTCAGGCTGTTTCTGCAGACAGCAGTAGCTCTGATTTCATTTGGCAACCCGGAAATCAAAGTGGTACCTCAATTACTGTGAGCCCGCAGTTTACCACTCAATACACTGTTACGGTGACTTCTCAGACCACTGGATGTCAATCACAAGAACAAGTGTTAGTAACACCCACCATTACTCCAAACGGAACAATTCTCTCCAACGACACTTACTGCGAGAATGGGAATTCTACAAACTTCATTGCCATAACTCCTGGTGGTGAATGGTTTGGGAATGGAATAACTGATTCAACCGTAGGAACTTTCGACCCAGGTGTGGCCGGCAGTGGCACACACACCATCAGCTATGTTGTGGGCACAACCTGTCAGGATTCCACGACTCTGGATGTGACGGTAGAACCTGCACTAGACCCAACTATCGATCCAGTGGACACGCTTTGTGTAAACGAAACACCTTTCGACCTATCCGCAGCAGATACTGGTGGACAATGGAGCGGACCGGGAATTACCGATCCTAACGTAGGAACATTCGATCCTCAAATAGCAGGTCCAGGGACTTCAACAATTTCTTATGAAATCACCGGACAATGCAGTGCAGATGATGAAATCGACATTGTCATTCTATCTCCACCAGACCCGACCATCGATCCTATTAGTGATGTGTGCGAATCCTTCGCAAACGAAATTTTTACAGCTGCAGAAACAGGAGGCGTGTGGTCGGGACCTGGAATAGTGGATGCACAGACCGGTGAATTTTCTCCGGCACAGGCCGGCCCCGGTGATCACACCATCACCTATGAATTCAATGACATTTGTATAACCTCTGATACAGAAGTGGTATCGGTATTCGAAGATCAGGATGCGACCATCTCTGCGATGGACTCCATTTGTATTGACGCTGCCCCAGTGCAATTAACGGCAGTTGATCCTGGCGGACAATGGAGCGGCAATGGAATTACAAACTCTTCAGATGGGACATTCGATCCTTCCACTGCGGGCGCAGGATCCTGGAACATCACCTACACCATTAGTGGATTGTGCGGAGATCAAGACAACGTGGACATAGTTGTGGTGGATCCAGCTTCTCCAATCACTCCTGTGAATCCGGTTTGTATAGATGCAGCCAACCTAATGCTCAACACTGTAAACGCTGGTGGAGAGTGGTCGGGGCCGGGAATTACAGATGATGAAACTGGCGAATTCTCTCCTTCATTGGCCGGAGCCGGAACCCACACCATCGAATACGCATTTGAAAATAGTTTTGGCTGCAATAGCCTGCAAAGCATTCAGATCACTGTGAACTCACTTCCAACTGTGGAGTTTACTCCAAATCAAATGGAGGGCTGTCAGCCTCTCACTATCCAATTTCAGAATGATGGCGACAGTGGCCTTTGTGAGTGGGATTTTGGCGATGGTCAAACAGAGATTGATTGCGGAACTGTTTCACATACTTACACTGCCAGCGGAGTGTATACGCCTTCTCTGACTGTTGTGGACAACAACAACTGCTCAAACATGGTGGAGTACGATGATTTGATAACGGTGTTTGAAAAACCACAAGCTCACTTTAGCTTTTCTCCTGACAACCCATCTACTCTTAACGGGGAGGTCGAGTTCACAGATGAATCAATAGGCGATGTAACAGAGTACGAATGGGAGTTTTCGAATGGAGATGTTCTCACTAATCAAAATCCGATCTACACGTTCGAAGTTCCGGGAAGTCAGCTCATCAACCTGTACATCACAGATAGCAACGGATGTAGAGATACCGTTTCACACGCCATTTTTGTCGATGAGGAATTTCACGTCTACATCCCAAACACTATTACTCTCAACTGGGACGGTCTTAACGATGTGCTCATTCCCGTTTTTAGTGGTGTTTCGAAACAAGATTTTGAGTTCCGGATTTTTGACCGATGGGGCAAGATGATTTACGAATCTTACGACCTTGAAAATACTGTTTGGCTAGGTGGCGTGGAAGATTACATGGTGACTCCTGGAGTTTACAACTGGACCCTGAAAGTGACAACCACCGCCTCAAAAAGGGTTGTAACCCAAAAAGGGCATATCACAGTCATTCGCTAATGACCCAAATCTAGCTCAGAATTTTTACGATCGCATTGTTTCCTTTTGCCTTGGCATGATCCAAAGCCGTTTTCCCATTGCTGTCTTTAGCCGACTTGTCAGCACCAAGTTCGAGTAAGAGTTTCACTGTTTCGATCTGGCCAAACATGGCTGCGAAGATCAGCGGAGTGTCGCCATTGGAACTCTTAGCATTAACATCCGCACCATGTTTGAGCAGAAGCTTTGCTGCGTTCAAATCACCTTTAAAACTCACTCCCATCAATGCAGTATTGCCCGCCATGTCTCTGGCTTCTACGTCTGCTCCCTTTTCCAGCAAAAGCTTAGTCACTTCGTATTGATTACTGTAGCTAGCGAGGATGAGCGGAGGAAACCCTTTGTCGTCTTTAGCTTCCAGCAAATCAGGATTCTGCTCTAGCTGTTTTTCTACCTCCCCGAGGTCGCCCTGGCGAATTGCATCGTAAAAGTTCATAGTCTTGGATTAGATTTCTCGTACAAACTACAATTGAATTTATAGCTCAATTTAGCAAAACCCAGTGAGACCGGGATTTGTTCTGGTTATTCATTGATTAAAACTTAAGCGCAATTTTTAATCAGGCATAGCTAAAGAACCGAAAACTTAAAGACGAATGGATTACAAATGACCTTAAAGGCAATCACCATACCCGCATTGGTGAAATTAATAACTCAGCGAGACTAGCTTCTGAAGTTTGATTCTCAACCCGTTCTAAATGAATCAAAAAATACATTGAAAAAAATCGAAAAAAGATTTGTGTAAAAATTGATTTCACATATCTTTGCCACCGCTTTGACAGACGGAGAGCCGTCAAGAAAAAAGCAACAGTCTTGGTCCGGTAGTTCAGTTGGTTAGAATACCTGCCTGTCACGCAGGGGGTCGCGAGTTCGAGTCTCGTCCGGACCGCCAACAAAAGAAGAAGCCTCAGAGAAATCTGAGGCTTTTTTTATGTGTTAACCTTATAATTTTTTGAATTAGACTGTACCAGCTCAATACAATTTTTGCCTCTTCAGCAAATATTGCATCAGCACAGGATTAACCCCTTGATTGATATCCGATTCAACAAAATCGATGTGGTACTGACCGCACTTAATTTTTAGCTCTTCGCGAAATTTTTTCACCTGTTTGAGGTAATGATCTTTCACTTCGGTAGGGTTCAGCTTGAGCTCCTCCCCGCTTTCCATATCAACAAAAGTGTATGGTCTGTTTTCAAAATCGAAATCCATTTCCATCCGCTTGTCTGCTACATGGAAGAGAATCACCTCGTGCTTGTTGTGGCGCAGGTGCTGAAGTGCTGCAAACATCTCATCGGTTTTCTCGGAGTTGTCCATCATGTCGGAGAAGACAATAACCAGGGAGCGCTTGTGAATTTTTTCGGCAATTTCGTGCAGGGCATCCACGGCAAAGGTTTTCTCTTGCTCAGGAGAGTCGATTTCTTCCATTAATTTTTCTAACTGAGCGTAAAGAAACTGGTGGTGAGCGGAGCTGGAACTAGCTCTTGTGTGGGTATCTACTTTTTCACCAAAAAGACTCAGCCCGACAGCATCACGCTGGCGCTTCAGTAATTCGATCATGGCCGCAGCTGCGTAGATCGAAAACTTTATTTTGTTGAACTTATCGTCTTCAGCTGTCACTTCCGATGGATAAAACATCGATGAAGAATGATCGATAACGATCTGGCAGCGTAGGTTGGTTTCTTCTTCGTAGCGTTTTACAAAAAGCTTTTCTGTGCGCGCGTAAAGTTTCCAGTCGATGTGGCGTGTGCTCTCCCCTTTGTTGTAAAGGCGGTGTTCGGCAAACTCCACCGAGAAGCCGTGAAATGGACTTTTATGAAGTCCTGTAATGAATCCCTCAACAGCCTGCTTGGCCAGAAACTCCAGCTTGCTGAGTGATTGAATCCTGCGCCTGTCAATGTTGATTGCCATGTGTCATTAATGATTTCACCATTCTCAGACCAGCGCGAAAGTCGATTGTCAACTTTGTACTTCGCAGCTTTGCGAAGAAGTAGCGGAGTCGAGACAGGGTAAAGATTGAATTGTCAATTTAGAAAACTAATAATTGAACTAAAGGAAATAAAAAAGGTTCCGAAAACCAACGTCTCCGGAACCTTTTAACGCTTTTTTATCTAAAAACGGACTTCTTAAAGTAGGTTGTCCATTTTATCGGTGAGAACATTTTTAGGAACTGCTCCAACCGACTTGTCTGCGATCTCTCCGTTCTTTAGGAAGAGAATTGTAGGGATGTTTCTAATCCCGTACTTGGCAGAAATATTTGGGTTTTCGTCAACATTTACTTTTCCGACAATTGCCTTGCCGTCATAATCTGTTGCAATTTCTTCAACGATGGGAGTTACCATTCGGCAGGGTCCGCACCATTCCGCCCAAAAATCTATCAAGACCGGTTTATCTGATTTCAGCGCCAGTTCTTCAAAGTTCGCGTCTGTGAGTTCTACAGCCATGATTGAATTGTTTGTTTTTAAATTATAATCAAATGTAAATTTTCCTTTCTTTTTGTCAAACCGTATGCCAGCGATTTATCCTGTCTCTTTGGCAGGTTATCAACAATTTGCCGGCAAGGTCCATCAGCTCTCCTTTACAGAATACCGAATCTCAGGCATTTGTTCAAGTTTGGTGATCACCTCGTTGGTTAGCTCTACGCCTTTAATCCTGGCCGGCATCTTCAGTTGTCTCTCTTCATCTTCAATTTCGAGGCAAAGTTTACACGTTCCTGGATAATCTTCAAGCAGTTGATAAACTCTGTCGATCAGATCTTCGCTAATGTCTCGCAACCCTACAAACAAGTTCAGTTGTCCTGCTGCCTTCTCCCGCAAGTCAGAAAGTAACTCTACTTTATTGAGTCTAAACTCGAGCTCATCGTCTGATTTCGCATATCGCCTCGGCTCTACCTTTCCTTCAATAAAAAGAAACCAACTTTCCACAAAGTACTCACGATACTTCACGTAAGTATCACCGAAGACAAAAAACGTGTGTGAATCTTCGAAATCTTCTAATGTGAAAACGCCAAATGGCTTATTGTGTTTTGTGAGTCGGTGAGCACTTTCGGTTACCATCCCAGCGAGCTTCACCGTCTTGTTTTTCAGCGGAGTCAGATCCTTCAAAATCTTCAGTCCACCCTCGTTACAGAAATTTTCGATCTCGAGTTTGAAATCGTTCAATGGATGACCCGATAGGTAAATCCCAACGACTTCGCGTTCTTTGGAAAGCTTATCGAGAGTTCCCCACTCTTCGGCCGAAGGAATAGGTGGCTCTGGAATTTCCACCTCAGAATCGCCTCCAAAAAGCGATTGCTGAGCTGCGTCTTCACCGGTTTTATTGGCATTTCCAAAGCGGACAGCCATCTCTAAAAATGGAATTCCCTTTTGATCCTGAGCAAAATATTGCGAGCGATTAATCCCTTCCCAGCAATCAAAAGCACCTGCATAGCAAAGGCTTTCAAGCGTTCTCTTATTGGCAGATCGGAGATCGATTCGTTTCACAAAATCGAAAATCGAGTGGAATGGCCCATCCTCATTTCGCTGCTCCACTATCGACTCGATGGCACCTTTACCAACGCCTTTCACGGCTCCGAGGCCAAAACGGATTTCTCCTTTCTCGTTTACCACAAACTTGTATTCCGACTCGTTCACACTTGGCCCGAGAACCGGAACTCCCATGCGCTTGCACTCTTCCATGAAGAAGGTCACTTGCTTGATATCGTTCATGTTGTTGCTCAACACCGATGCCATGTACTCGGCCGGGTAGTGAGCTTTGAGGTAAGCTGTCTGGTAGGCCACCCAGGCGTAGCAGGTAGAGTGCGACTTGTTGAAAGCGTAGGACGCGAATGCCTCCCAGTCTTTCCAAATCTTCTCCAAAATCTTTTTGTCATGACCGCGCTCACCACCTTGGTTGAGGAACTGAGGCTTGAGTTTGGCAAGAAGGTCGAACTTCTTCTTACCCATCGCCTTACGCAGCGTATCGGCTTCACCTTTGGTAAATCCGGCAAGCTTTTGCGAAAGTAGCATCACCTGCTCCTGGTAGACTGTAATCCCGTAGGTTTCTTCGAGGTATTCTTTGCACGCCTCAAGGTCGTAAGCAACTTCCTCGGTACCGTGCTTTCTTCGGATAAACGAAGGAATGTATTCCAGCGGACCGGGACGATACAATGCGTTCATAGCGATCAAATCGGCAAAAACCGTTGGCTTTAGCTCACGCATGTATTTCTGCATTCCGGCAGATTCGTACTGGAAAATACCGACTGTGGCACCGCGCTGGAAGAGCTCGTAAGTCTTTTCGTCATCGAGCGGGAACTCGTCAGGATCGAGATCAATGTCGTGCCGCTTTTTCACATTTTTCACTGCATCTTTTATCAGTGTCAATGTTTTCAACCCGAGGAAATCCATTTTGAGCAGACCCGCATCTTCGGCTACAGAGTTGTCGAACTGTGTACACCACATGTCCGAATCTTTGGCCAGCGCAACCGGCACAAAGTTGGTGATGTCGTCCGGAGTGATAATCACACCACAAGCGTGAATCCCCGTGTTCCTGACACTTCCCTCGAGCACTCTTGCCTGGTTTACCGTTTCAGCTTCAAGACCGCTTTCTGTAGAAATCCGTTTAAGTTCATTGGCTTTCTGAAGATCTTCCTGATTGTTCTTCAACTTATCAGCCAGGGCCTTGTCATCCATTTCGAACAACTTGGCGAGTTTGATGTCAGGAATCAGCTTGGCAATCCTGTCGGTGTCGGGAAGTGGCAACTCCAAAACACGACCAGTGTCGCGAATGGAAGACTTGGCAGCCATCGTTCCGTAGGTGATGATCTGCGCTACCTGATTGGCCCCGTATTTTTCGATCACGTAGTCGATTACTCGCTGGCGACCTTCATCGTCAAAGTCGATATCGATATCGGGCATCGACACACGATCTGGATTTAGAAAGCGCTCAAAAAGCAAGTCGTACTTGATCGGATCGACATTCGTAATACCGGTGCAATAGGCCACTGCCGAACCGGCTGCCGATCCACGTCCCGGCCCCACCGATACATCCATCTCTCTGGCTTTGTTGGTGAAATCCTGAACAATGAGGAAGTACCCCGGGTAACCAGTGTTGGCAATTGTTTCGAGCTCGAAATCCAGTCGCTCTCGAATTTCGTCAGTAATTTCTCCGTAGCGCTTTTTTGCTCCTTCGTAAGTGATGTGGCGCAGGTAATTGTTCTCCCCGCGGTTGCCTCCGTCCTCTTCATCTTTCGGGTCTTTAAATTTCTCCGGGAAATCGAATTTTGGAAGTAGCACGTCTCTCGCCAGCTCAAATCGCTCAATCTTTCCAACAATCTCGTTGGTCGTTTCAATCGCCTCCGGCAAATCCGCGAAGAGCTTTTTCATCTCTTCGGGAGTTTTTATGTAAAACTCGTCATTCGGGAAGCCGTAGCGGAATTCTCTTCCGCGCTTACCGATGTATTTTTTCGGTTTGTTGACAGACTCCGCATCTTTCACGCAGAGTAAAATATCGTGAGCCTGCGCATTTTCGCGCTCGTTGTAGTAGGTGTTGTTTGCCGCAAAATACTTTACATCGTACTTTTTGGCTAGCCCGAGGAGGAATTCGTTTACGATGTCTTCCTCCTGAACTCCATGACGGTTGAGCTCCACATAGAAGTCATCGCCAAAATTTTCTTTGTACCACTGAAACGCTTCTTCGGCTTGTGTTTCACCAACATTGAGCGTCAGAAAAGGAACCTCGCCCCAAAGCCCTCCAGTAGAAATAATCAGGTCTTCCTTGTACTTAAGAAGTGCTTCTTTGTCGATTCGGGGAACGTAATAAAACCCCTGGGTGTAGGCCAGTGAAGAGAGCTTCGCGAGGTTGTGATAGCCGCGCTTGTTTTTCGCCAGAACTACAGTTTGAAAACCATTGTCCTGACGACTTTTGTCGTGCATGTTTTCACACAGGTTGAATTCACAACCGATAACTGGAGTAATGTCTTTTGCCAGGGCTGCACGCACAAAGTGGAAGGCTGCCATCATGTTTCCGTGATCGGTCATGGCCATGGCTGGCATTCCGAGCTCAACGGCTCTGTCGATCATCTCATTGACAGCCGAAGTTGCCTGGAGAATGGAAAATTGTGTGTGACAGTGAAGATGAGAAAAGGGAACATCTTCCAGTTCTGAGATGTCTGCCTTCTTAGCTTTCTTGAGTTCGGCTTCGGCATCGCGCTCGAGTTCGCTGGCCACCTTGAAATTGGCATCAGCCAGATCGGGTGCCTCATAAGTAACTTCATCTGGATTTTCGATTTCAGCAACTTTGAAAACGCGTCTTTCGATAAGTCCGAAGAAACACTTAGCCGTTGCGTCCACATCGTAGGCCGCATCGTGAGCGTCTTCAAAGGCAACTCCAAAAAGCTTGGTGTGGAGTTCGGTTAGTGTTGGCCATTTGAAACGCCCCCCTCGCCCACCGGGAATGGCGCAAAACTCAACAGAAAGATCTTTGGTATCGAGCTGTTTCAGGTCGAGCAGATTGGTGTCCTGCTCTTTGCGGTAGTATTCCGCTCCGGTAACTTTCACATCGAAGTCGATGTTGTGACCGGCTACGTATTTGGTCTTTGCCAGGTCTGTATTAAAGATCTCGAGGACTTCACTCAGTGGATGACCGTCTTTTTCGGCTCTCTCTGTAGTGATGCCGTGAATCTTAGCCGCATTGAAGGGAATGGTAAATCCTTCTGGCTTCACGATGTAGTTTTTGGCATCGAGAAGATTACCTTTTTCATCGTGAAGCTGCCAGGCTAGCTGGACCAGTCTGGGCCAGTTGTCTGAGTCAGAAACGGGGGCATTGTAATCTTTCGGTAAACCGGTGGTTTCCGTATCAAAAATCAGAAACATGGATTGGACTTTCTATTTCAGGTTGTTACAAAAGTGAACGCCAAAGCAGAAATTTCAGTGCTCACTCTATCAAAAGTAAGGCTTTATAAAATGCAAAAAAGGGTTGTTGAAAGGTTGTGGATAGATTGTTTTGAACCTCACTTTCTAGCAGCTCTTCTAACATGCTACGACCCGTAAAATTGCTTTTCAACTAACATTTGTTGCAATTAGGAACCCAGCAGGTTCCATTGTTTGTAGTAGTAAGGGGATTACAAATCCTGAAACCGACCCCGGAGTGGGTCGAATATTATGCTCTGCTCAAAAAAACTCAAGACAGCAGAAAGGTGCGACCCCGCTGGGGCCGATTTGGGAGCTTATCACGTTCAATGCTACAAATATTCGATGCCTCTGGCATCATAGCATGGCAGTAGGAAGGAAGTGGTTAAAGAATTTCCGAATTGTTATTTCCTAATTGAATCACAACCCCAAATGCTCCTTCACATCGCTTAAAATCAGGGCGTGATCGAAGGCGAGTTCTGGCAGTTGATAGATTGAAAACCACTTTGCATCGGCTGCATCTGAGCCGGCATTTTCTTCTGGAGCTTCGTCACTAAGGAATCCGTAAAAAACACAGGTGACTGTTCTGCCGCGTGGATCACGACCGGGCTTTCCATAGGATTTGTATTGCTCAAAATCGACTAGATCTCCGATTCCGGTTTCTTCTTCGAGCTCGCGGATGGCGGCTGTGGGCAAATCTTCTTCATCTTCTACAAAACCTCCGGGGAGCGCCCACTGGCCTTTGAACGGATCATTCTTTCTCTCGATCAAAAGCACCTCGTAATTTTCCTCATCGGTGATGCGAAAAACCAACGTGTCTACAGTGACGAGTATGTTTTGATCTATTGCCATTTTGCTATGCGGTAAACTCTCTTCCTTTTACATCGAGAACTTTTGTGCGTTTTTTCAAGGTGCGAAGAACAAGGAATATCACGAACGAAACCATGATGGCGTAGAACCAAAAATCGCTGATAAGAAATTCGCGTTTTGTCGATTCGTACATCAGGTAGTTTTTCATGACATTCAAAAGAGTGAACGACACGAAAACAGCGAAGAATCCATTGTATTCGCGTTTCAAAACGTTGCGCAGCGAAAAGTGAACTTCTGAGCTTTGCCAGCGAAAAATGTTTGGCCAAAATGCCGGCACCTTCTCCGACCAGTTTAAGTAAGCCTGACCGAATTTCTTTCTTAGAAAGTGTTCTTCTGCGAACATGATTCGCTCGTAGTAGAGCCAGAACAACAGGCAGCAAACCAACGTAAACCACCAATTACCAACATAAAGAATGATTCCGAGCCACATGAAAAAGTTCCCAAGGTAAAGCGGGTGGCGAACTGCCGAATAAATCCCTTTGGTATTAAGTACTTCAGCAACCTGACCTTCTTTGGTGTTACGCCCGCTGGTTCCGCGAGGCGTGTAGCCCACGGTGAAAGCTCGAATCAACAACCCAAACATCGAAACCGCCAGGCAAAAAACCGACCAGTCGAGCGCCTGATGATCCATGGCGTTGTCCACATCGGCAAGTATTACCAGTGCAGCAAGGACGTAAAGTGTGATGGGTAAAAAGCTCCTCCAACGGAAAAGCCAGTTTCCAGATTTGTCAAATTCTTCGATCAGGGCCATAGCGGTGAATTTAAAAAGGCGCTGCCGGATTTTTCCAACAGCGCCCGCAAAGTTAGCAATCTTTTTCGGCTGATTTCTGACCTTTTATTTACGAATCGGACGGTTCCAGATTTTTATTTCATCACCTTCTTCCACGCCTTCGAGCACTTCAACGGTGATGCCGTCAGAAAGACCAAGTTTCACATCTCTGCGTTCGTATTCGTTTTCTCCAGTGCTTACTTCCACATAAGGCTGATCTTCCTTGTCGAACTGCACGAGACTTTCTGAAATCGCCAAAACGCTGTCTCTCCTGTCCAAAACCACATCGGCATTGGCAGAGTATCCAGCGCGAATAAAACGATCGTCAGGCTGTTGAACGGCCGCTCTGATCTGAAACTGAATGGCGCCATTTTCCTCCACTCCTTTCGGAGAAATGTATTCGAGCTTGGCATCGAAAGTTGCATCTTCGATGGCCCCGATGGTAAGGATCAAATCCATTCCCTGGCTGAGCTTTTCCACTTCAGATTCGTCTACGTTCCCTTCGAAAATCAAATCGTCCATGTCGGCCACAGACGCGATTGTGGTCCCCTCGTTGAAGTTATTGAGCTCAATCACCGAGTTCCCTTCTTCCACGGGAACATCGAGCACCATCCCGTTAATAGTTGAGCGAATCTGTGTGTTGGTGGCTCGGTTCGAACTCTTGGCAACTCCTTCTTTCAAAATTTGATAGTTGTCTTCAGCCGCCTTGAGCTCTTCGACAGCGTTTCTTCTGGCAATTTCAAACTGCTGAAATTCTGCCGGAGCAATTACCCCCTGATCTAAAAGTTGCTTGTTTCGCTCGTAATCCATGTTGGCATTGTCGAGTGCAATCTCTGCCCGGCTCACTCTATTTTCGGCATTGTTGAGCCCCACCATATCTGGCACTACCTGCACTTTGGCAATAAGAGCGCCCGTTTCTACTTTATCGCCAGCTTCTACAAGTATATCGTTGATCACACCACTGATTTGGGGCTTGATCAGGATCTCTTTTCGGGGTTTCACGCTCCCTGTGGCCACCGTCTTTTTCACGATGTCGGTATGGGTTGGTTGTTCGGTGTTGTAGGTCACCGGACCTTGTTCATTTTTACCGTAGAGGTAATAAATGGCACCTCCGGCTCCCACTACAACGAGAACGATAATTACGATCAGAAAAATCAAACAGCCTTTGTTCATGTCTGCTTCTTTGTTTGTTTAAATTTTATTCAGCTCTAATAGCGTCAACAGGTCTCACGCTTGTGGCTCTCACAGCGGGCAGCAATCCCGCTAGTGCTCCGGCACCGATGAGCACCAATAGTGCAACCATCACCGGCAAAAGTCCGATCTCAGGGTTTCTAAAAGCTCCTGTAGAGCCCATTCCAGCTAGTAACTTATTTACTGTTTCCACTAATAATATTCCTATTGAAAGCCCTGCGAAACCCGCCACAGTTGTGAGCAGTAACGTTTCTGTTAACACTTGTTTCACAACATCAGAAGGTGTGGCACCGAGTGCTCGTCTCACTCCAAATTCTTTGGTGCGCTCGCGAACAGTAATCAGCATGATGTTGGTAATTCCGATGACTCCAGCAATTAGGGCCAATGCACCAATCACGAAGCCCACGATTTCTATTGCCGTGAAAATTAAATTCATCTCTTCAAATTCGCGCTCCATATTCCAGGAGCCAAAAGCTCTCGGATCGTCTGGATGAATTGATTTGCGATCCTTCAAAAGCATTTTTGCTTTTTCTTCCATCTGAGAAACTTTAACCCCAGGCGCGCTCATCATGCTCAGCCAGCCTACTCGATCTCCGTAATTAAATGCTTTTTGGAAAGTGGTAAAAGGCACGTAAATCGACTGAGCTTCTTCTTCTGCCTCTTCACCGGAGCCAGTCGGTCGATACACCCCCACGACCTTAAACATCACACCACTGATCTGGATGTAATCGCTTATTGGCTCTTCTGTAGGTTCAAAAAGTTGATTGTACACCTGACTACCGATCACGCAAACCTTTCGCTTGTCATCGATATCGCGCTGATTTAGGAATCGCCCGAGATAGACGTCCATCGGTTCGATGGTTTCGTAGGCAGGATAATCGCCATAAACACTGAAAGCTCCGGCTTCCGTTCCTCGAATAACGTTGTTAGCATCGCGGTAACCACCGAGTTGGTTTCTCGGAGAAATTAATTTCATCTCGGGCAGATTTTCCTTTAGATATTCCACATCGCTGTTGTTAAGCGAAAATCTTCTACCGCGATCGTAGCCAGCGTAAGGCATGCTGGTAGATTGTGTCCAAAGGAACATGCTGTTGGTTGGCCCGTCACCAAAATCGGATGTCACACCATTCTTGAGACCGCGGCCTGCAGAAACCATCAGAATAAGCATAAATATGCCCCAGGCCACTCCGAGTGCTGAGAGAAAGCTCCTCACCGGATTGCGCATCAGCACTTGCAATATTTCTAACCAACGGTCTCTGTCAAACATTTTATTCGTCTTTTAGGGCTTCAACCGGTTTCACATTTGCCGCTCTGATGGCTGGCACCAATCCGCTGAGTGCCCCTGCTACGATGAGCACTCCGATGGTCGCCAGGCTGATCGTCAGATTGATTTCCGGGTTTTTGAAAAAGTCGTGATTCACAAAACTCGCCACGAGTTCTAGTGATAGTACACCGGCCATGAAACCAACCAATCCAGCCAGGGCAGTAAGAACGATAGACTCCTGAATCACAAGACTCACCACAGAACCAGGCGTGGCTCCGAGTGCCTTTCGTACCCCAATTTCCTTGGTGCGCTCTTTCACCACAATCGACATGATGTTGGCCACACCGATGATACCAGCGAAAAGTGTACAAATCCCCATGACCCAAACGAAGGCATCGATCCCGCGGAAAATGCTGATTACGTTTGAAAACTCCTCGTTGTTGTTCCTCACACGAATGGCGTTTCTGTCGTCAGGGTGGACCATGTGCCTTTCTTTTAAAAGAAGTTCAACTTCGTTGGCCATAGCCATTGTTCTCACCAGCGGTTGCTCGCCTGTGGAAGCCATAAACATATTGATTCGATTTCCACGACCGAAGAGCTTTTGCCCAGTACTCACCGGAGCGTAAACCACGCGGTTTTCTCTTTCTGACCCTTCGTCTTTGAAAGTACCCACCACTCTGAAGGTCACTCCGTAGATTTCAATGTATTTTCCGATTGGGTCAGTGCCTTTGAACAATTCGTCCACGATATCCTGACCGATGGTGACTACCTTTCTTTCATTTTCGACATCCTCCTGATTGATGTAGCGCCCGCTTGTCATGATGGTTCTTTCGAGTTCGGCATGTGCCGGATGTACACAATTCACCATGTAACTTCCAGATTCGCGGCCATACTCTACTGTGGCACCCCAAATCCAAACTCTGGCCGTAGCGTATTCAATACCTCTCACTTCACGCAAAACCATATTGTAGTCTTCGTTGGTGAAGTTGATATCGCGATTGGGCTTCATCCCTTTGTAGGGCATAGTTGTGGTACCGCTACGAATCCAAAGTGAGTTGATCGCATCGTCATCAAACATTCCCTGAACGCCATTTTGTAGTCCGTTACCCAGGCCGAGCAGGATGACGAGCATAAAAATCCCAACAGCCACCGACACCGAAGTGAGGATGGTGCGCAATGGATTTTTGGCCATTGTCACGAGAATTTCTATCCACTTGTCGAAATCAAACATGGCTGTGATTAGGGCGTTTGTGGGTTTACTTCGTAATCTCTTGAGACGATTTGACCATCCTTAAGGCGAATAATTCGCTGAGTCATGTCTGCAATGTCTTGTTCGTGAGTTACGATAATCACCGTGATTCCTTCGGCATTAATTTCTTTGAGAAGGTCCATCACTTCGTAGGAAGTGGTGGTGTCGAGCGCTCCTGTTGGCTCATCGGCAAAGATCACTTTTGGCTTTGAAATAAGCGCACGGGCAATGGCCACGCGTTGCTTTTGACCTCCGGAAAGTTGGTTGGGTAAGTGATCTGCCCAGTCGAGCAAACCGACCTTATCGAGATATTTTTTTGCTTCTTCGTTCCGCTCTTTTCTCGGCACTTTCTGATAGTAAAGTGGCAGAGCTACATTTTCCATTGCGCTTTTAAAACCGATCAAATTGAAAGACTGAAAAATAAAACCCAGAAACTGGCTGCGGTATTTTGCTGCCTTGCGCTCGCTAAGATTTTTGATCAGCGTTCCATCGAGGTAATAGGTTCCTTTGTCGTAATTGTCGAGCATCCCCAGAATATTCAACAATGTGGACTTCCCCGAACCAGATGAACCCATTATCGACACCAGCTCACCCTCTTTGATGTGCATATCGATTCCCTTCAAAACCTTGAGGTAGGTATTGCCGGTTTTATATGATTTTTCGATGCCTGAGAGCCGGATCATGGTTTGGTCGGATTTGGGATAACAGTTTCAAAAGTAGCATTATCCGCTGCATGGCTCAGTGTTAGCGAGAACAAAAATTGTTAATGGTAAATGTGGTAGATGAGTGGTAGCGGGTAATTGGCAACTGGCGATGGGCAAGCCTCAAAATTCCGAATTCCAAAAAACAAATCCCAAATGCCTTGGCCACTACATTTGATAGATGAGCTTAATTCACCAGCTCTTCCTGAATCTGAATAATAAAACACATAGTCACAGTAGATCTGTACAACTGCGGGAAGAGGCACGGAGCTGGCAACTGGCAACTTTTAAAATTCCAAATCCCAAAAAACAAATCCCAAGAGTTTGAACCACATCAATCACTAAACGACTACAAGCTCTCAGATTTTTCTAAATGCGAGTGATAAAAACACATAGCCACAGCAGGGCTTTACAACTATGGGGAAGGGCACCAAGGAGACAATCGCAATTTTCGAATTTCAGGACACCGGAGCCCAGCTAGCCCCACAACTTTAACTTCACTTTGACTCTACTTCCACAAGCACCAAGACAACAAACCTCAAAACTTAAACTGAGGCTAAAGGTTTTAGCCCCCACAACTTTGTTTCTACTTTATATCTACAAACTCGAAATACCGGCCGAACAATTCAGGACTACCCTTCACTATCTACTTCTTCCGATATTCTTCCTTCAGCAACTCCGGGTAATTTTTCATGAATTTTTCCACCTTGGGTTTGGAGACACTGCGGATGTAACTGTTGTTTGGATTTAGCCTGTAGTAGTTTTGGTGGTAATCTTCCGCAAGGTAGAAACCGTCAAACGGAGTAAGCTTGGTGACAATCTCATCTGAGTAAACACCTTTTTCCTCAAACTCAGAGATGACCTCCTGGGCAATCTTTTTCTCTTCTTCAGTTCTGTAAAAAATGGCCGAGCGGTACTGAGTTCCCACGTCCGGTCCCTGGCGGTTGAGCTGCGTTGGGTCGTGTCCACCGAGGAACGCTTTCACCAGCGTGCGGTAGTCAATCTTGTCGGGATCGTAAAAAATTTCAATGGCCTCCGCATGATCCGTTTTGCCACTGCTCACCATAGAGTAATCGGCTGTTGACTCATCGCCTCCGCTGTAACCGGAAACGACTTTTACCACACCTTCCACTCTTTCAAAAACGGCTTCAGTACACCAAAAACAACCTCCGGCAAACACTGCTGATTCGAGCTGTTCTTTTTGAGCATCGGAAAGCTCATTCGGTTCGATGTACTCATTTGAGTCTGACGAGCTGCGGTCTTGCGCTGAACACGAAGACAGCACGAGCATCATCAAAAAAGCGAAATTGAAAAACTTGTGATTGGACATAAACTTGAACTTTTTCATCACAAAACAAACGAAGTGAGCCCGTCTTTGGTTCATTTTCGATTTCTTAAAAAGTGTTGCTTTCTATTGAAATCTGTGAAGTTAGATTCACAACCAAAATTTGGAATTCATTTCGCAGACCGCAACGTCCCGAATCTCCTTTAAATGGCATTGGTTTTGAGCCGATTGAAGTGAACTTGTTGAACCCTAAAACCAAGAAATTATGAAGACTCTAAGAGATTTATTACAACACGAAATACAAGATTTATACTCAGCAGAAACTCAGTTTATCGAAGCTGTGCCATCATTGGCCGAATCGATAACAAGCCACGACATGAAGTCTTTGGTCGATGACATTCTGCAGGAATCGAAAGATCAGCGTGAGCGACTGGTAGAAGTCAGCAAAATTTTGGAAGTGAACCCTGAAAAAGAAACTTGCAAGGCAATGGCTGGCTTGATCCGCGAAGCAAAAGACATGACGGCCATGGAAGCCGAAGATGAAGTGAAGGATGCCGGAATGATTGCAGAGTTTCAAAGAATTGCGCACTACCAAATAGCAGGTTACGGTTCGGCTTGCACTTACGCAGAAATGACTGGCGAAAAGCAGGTGCTTAATCACTTGAAGAAAACGCTTAATGAAGAAAAAGAAGCGGATGAAAGACTTAAAAAATTGGCAAAAGCTCAAATCAACGAAGAGGCGATGGCCTGATAAAATTTGCTTTAAACAAATCGCAAATCGCTAACAACGCCTTGTGATCACAGTGAAAATTAGAAGGTTCACTGCTTATGGAGGTTCGACAAACAAGGCTAAAGCCTAATGATGAACCAACTCCTAATCTGATTTTAGGGGTTGGTTTTTTTATGCAAAAAAACTGAATCTGGTTTTATTGACTTAATTGGCAGCCTTTTGAGGATTATCGCAACTCTGTCTCTCGACTCCGCTCGAGAACCTCCAAACGCACCAGTCTGAATTGAGCGGGTAGGCCGGCTGTCGAGCGGAGTCGAGACAGGAGAAGGGAAATGAGATCAATTCAAAAACGACTTGGTAATTGTTCTCGAAACTTTAAGAATCAGTTTTTTATGCCACTACATCCTCAAAACGATTCTCGCGAAGAAATTTCAAACTCTTTTGCATAAGATCGTGCATGATCACATCTTTTTCTGCGAAAGGCACCTTTTCTCTGAATGCTGAAAATAACTTTTCAATGCTCGCGGAGCTCTTTGCAGGCCTTCTAAACTCCAGTCCCTGAGCAGCGTTGAGCAGCTCAATCGCCAGGATGTTCTCCACGTTTTCGATCACCCGGAACATCTTGGTTGCGGCATTTGCGCCCATGCTCACATGGTCTTCCTGTCCGTTTGAAGAATCAATGGTGTCGACCACAGCAGGAGTGCATAGCTGTTTGTTTTGACTCACCATAGAAGCTGCGGTGTATTGCGGAATCATAAATCCGGAATTCAACCCCGGGTCGTCAACCAAAAAGGCTGGCAACCCGCGAGTTCCGCTCACTAATTTGTAAGTTCTTCTTTCGGAAATGCTGCCGATTTCGGCCATCGCCAAAGCCAGCTGCTCGTGAGCCATTGCCACCGGCTGACCGTGAAAATTCCCGGCAGAGATAATCAAATCCTCATCAGGGAAAACAGTCGGGTTGTCGGTGACGCTGTTGATTTCATTCTCGAAAGTGCGAGCCACGTTTTCCACAGCGTCCTTTGAAGCTCCGTGAACCTGCGGAACACAGCGGAATGAATACGGATCCTGAACGTGTTCTTTTTCTCTGGTGATGAGTTCACTTCCCGCAAGTAGCTTCTGAAAACGCTCGGCAGTTTTCAATTGTCCCGGTTGTTTTCGCACCTTGTGAACCGAGCTGTGAAACGGCTCAATCCGTCCATCATAAACTTCGAGTGAAAGTGCTGCAATCAAATCTGACCACTTCAAAAGTTCCTGCGCTCTCAACACACCCCACGAGCCGTAGGCCGACATGAACTGAGTTCCGTTAAGCAACGCCAAACCTTCTTTACTCCTCAATGTCAGTGGCTCCCAGCCCTTCTGCTCCAGCACTTTTGAGGCCGGTTGTTTTTCTCCTTTATAGTATACTTCCCCTTCGCCAAAAAGCGGAAGAGAAAGGTGCGCCAGCGGAGCCAAATCCCCGGAAGCTCCGAGCGATCCCATTTGGTAGACCACAGGTAGAATATCGTTGTTGTAAAAATCGATTAGGCGCTGAACAGTGGCCAGTTGCGCACCACTGTGGCCGTAGCTCAATCCCTGTGCTTTTAGCAAAAGCATCAGCTTTACGATGTGCTTCGGCACTTCTTCTCCTGCTCCCGCGGCATGCGATCTCACCAGGTTAATTTGCAACTGCTCGCGATCATCCTTGTCGATCACAGTGTTGCAAAGCGACCCAAATCCGGTATTGATTCCGTAGATCGTATGGTCTCCATCTTCCAGTTTCTCATCCAGATAATTCCTGCATTTTTCAATCAAGCTCTTGCTCTTTTCAGAGAGTGATAAGGATTGCTTTTCAGAAATAATCTTTTGAAGCTTTTCGAGCGTGAGCTCTTCACTGGAAATTTGATGACCCATTTTTCTTCGATTTTATTTGTTGCAGAGCGCCAAAATTAACCGTTCTTATTCATTTTGCCATACAACCGGTCGTGAACCATTTGTACCGGTCGCCATTATTAATTTAGTAAGGATAAATCTAAATTCTATTTTAGTCGATCAAAATCGGAAATTATGAGAAAATTAACTACCCTCAGCTTGCTCGTGGTGGCGCTGTTTACAGGCACCGCAGCAATAGCTCAAACCAATGAAATCGAGTTTGAAGAATTCACGCTCGACAATGGACTCCATGTGATTCTACATCAGGACAAGTCCACGCCAATTGTAGCAGTGACAGTCATGTATCACGTTGGGTCTAAAAATGAAGATACCAGCAGAACTGGAATGGCTCACTTTTTTGAGCACCTCCTTTTCGAAGGATCTGAAAACATCGGTCGCGGTGAGTACACCGAGTACGTTGAAAATGCCGGTGGAACGCTCAATGCGAACACCTCGAACGACCGCACTTTCTACTACGAAGTGCTCCCGTCTAACCAACTGGAACTCGGCCTCTGGCTAGAATCAGAAAGAATGCTCCACGCGAAGGTGGAAGAAGTTGGTATTGAAACACAGCGCGAGGTGGTGAAAGAAGAAAAGCGCCAGCGTGTAGATAATCAGCCTTACGGAAACTTGCTGGAAGAAACTATGAAACACGCCTATGTGGAGCACCCTTACCGCTGGACCACAATTGGTTCGATGGAGCACCTCAACGCTGCTGAGGAGCAGGACTTCATCGACTTTTACAACACCTACTACGTGCCCAACAACGCGGTACTTTCTATCGCAGGTGATCTCAATATCAAAGAGACCAAAAAACTTATCGAAAAATATTTCTCCGGCATTCCTCGCGGAGAAAAGGAAATTCCTGAAGTGACGGAATTAGAGCCAGAGAAAACAGCAGAAGTTCGAGACACCGTTTGGGGTGACGACCAGCTGCCAATGATTCTTCAGGCTTACCACATCCCCGCTCAGGGAACTGAAGATTTTTATGCAGTTGACATGCTCAACACATTGCTCTCTGATGGTGAAAGCTCAAGGTTAAATCAGTCAGTCGTTGAAGAAAAGCAACTAGCGATGTTCTGCGGAGCGTTTTCTTTTGAACTCGAACACCCGGGACTTACCATCGCCTTTGCACTGGCCAATGCCGGAGTAGCTCCTAAAGATGTGGAGGAAGCAATGAATGCGGAATTCGAAAAAGTGAGAAACGAAAAAATCAGCGACTGGGAGTACCAAAAACTGAGAAACCAAATCGAAAACGATTTCATCGTTCGAAATTCTACAGTTGCGGGAATTGCCGAAAGTCTGGCAAACTACCACATGTATCTTGGCGATGCCAACCTCATCAACACTGAGATTGAGCGCTACATGGCAGTCACCAAAGAAGACCTGATGCGCGTGGCCAACGAATACTACGTGCCAGAGAACAGAGTAGTGCTCTACTTCTTGCAGGAAAAAGAAGGCGACACCAGCTCAGTAAAATAAGTCAGACTAAAAACTCACCGACAAAATCGGATTGAAATAAAATCGCAAGAGAAATGAAATTCAATAAATTATATCTTTCATTAGCATTGGTTACGGCATTCATTTTTGCCTGTAGCCCATCAAAAAATCTGGACAGAACCCAGGCTCCTGAAGCCGGTCCAGCCCCAGAAATTAATCTCGGAGACTACAGCACTTTTTCTCTCGATAACGGCCTGAAAGTGATCGTTGTGGAAAATCACAAACTTCCACGCGTTTCTTACCAGCTCACCGTAGATCGCGACCCTGTGATCGAAGGCGACAAGGCGGGTTACGTAGAAATGGCCGGGCAACTGCTCAAAGCTGGTACCGAGTCCAAATCGAAGACAGAAATCGACAAAGCCATCGACTACATCGGAGCGAGCATGAGTACATACTCGACTGGAGCTTATGCCAGCTCTTTGAAAAAGCACTCTGATGAACTCCTCGAAATCATGTCGGACGTGGTTCTCAACCCGACTTTCCCGGAAGACGAACTCGAGAAAGTGAGAAAGCAAACACTCAGTGGACTGGCGTCTTCCAAAACTGACCCGAACAGCATTTCTTCGAATATCGTGAAAGCGATGCGTTACGGTCTCGACCACCCTTACGGTGAGCAAACCACGGAGGAAACGGTAGAGAAAATCAACCGCGAAGATTTAATTGAGTACTACAACAATTTCTTCAAGCCAAACATTTCTTACCTCGTGGTGGTGGGTGATGTAAACGCTGAAGAAGCCCGCGAGCAAGCCGAAAAGCACTTCGGAAGCTGGGAACGCGGTGAAGTTGAAAAAACGATGTATCCAAAACCAACGCCACCTGAAACTAACCGCGTTGTTTTTGTGCCACTGCCAAACGCCAAGCAGTCGGTGATCAACATTACCTACCCGATCGATCTCAAACCAGGATCGCCAGATGCCATCAAGGCTGACGTGATGAACAGCATTCTCGGTGGCGGAGTTTTTAGCGGCCGCCTCATGCAAAACCTGCGCGAAGACAAAGGTTACACTTATGGAGCCCGATCGCAATTGAGCACAGACGAGCACGTTGGATACTTTAGCGCCTATGCAAGTGTGAGAAATGAAGTTACAGACAGTGCTGTCACTGAATTTCTCTACGAGCTGAGAAACATTTCCGATGAAATGGTGGCAGACTCTACGCTTCAGTTTGTGAAAAACGGAATGAATGGAAACTTTGCCCGCTCACTGGAGCGTCCGCAAACCATCGCCCGTTTTGCACTCAACATCGAGCGCTACGACATGCCGGAAGATTACTACCAAAATTATCTTTCGAACCTCGCTGCGGTGACCAAAGAAGACGTGAAAGCCATGGCTGAGAAATACATTAAGCCGGCCAACGCCTACATTACTGTTGTGGGTAACCGCGATGAAGTAGCCGACAAGCTGGCCAAGTTTAGCGGTAAAAACAAAGTAGAGCTGCGCAATCGCTACGGAGGCGAATACGTAGACATGAAGCCAGCGCCAGAGGGAATGACTGCCGCAGACGTTATCGACAACTACATCGAGGCGACTGGTGGACAAGAAAACTGGGACAAGGTGAACGCACTTCGCCAGCAGGGCAGCATGGCCATGGGACCAATGAATCTCACCATGGTGATGAAGCAAAACCGTAAAGGCCAGTTTAGCATGACCGTTTCGCAGGGCGAGCAGGTTTTTGTAAAACAGATCTACGATGGCGAAAAAGCCATGGTCAGCCAGATGGGACAAAAGCAGGTGCTCGAAGGTGAAGACGCACAGGAAATGGCCGTGCAAGCGGAAATCCTCCCAGAGGCAGCTTACGAAAAGATGGGCTACGAACTAGATTTGAAAGGAATCGAAGATGTAGAAGGCCAGGAAGCTTACGTAGTGGAAATCACCACTCCGAGCGGAGCCAAAACCACTGAGTACTATGCAGTAGACAGCGGATTGAAAATCATGAGCATGTCGACTCAGGAGACTCCGCAAGGTGAGGTTACGCAAACCACAATGATCAAGTCTTACAGAGAGTTTGACGGACTGAAGTTCGCTTCAGAGATCGATCAGCAGGTGGGCCCACAGCAAATCAAAATGACGGTTGACGAAGTAACCCTCAACCCGAAATTTCCAAACTCCGACTTTTCTATCGACTAAAAGTCAGAGTACATAAATTTTCAGAAAAGGGATTCGCTTCGGCAATCCCTTTTTTTTTGTTTGCTGAAGGTTTAGGAAAAGGAAGGTGATTTGGGCGTTCCCCTAACGGGTCGGGCTTTCCGTTTCAATCTTTATTGTCCCAGCGCCAAAAAGCCAATGCAGCAATAAAGGATTTCCACTGCAATCCCTAACGCGGAATGCGTTTCTCAAGAACAGAATTGATTAATTGGAATTTTTGCTTAAAGGGAATGTACGAGCTGGAGGCTCGAAGCTAGCGGAAGGATTAAAAGCCGTGGGGTTGCCCAAAATTAACTTCATCAGATTGGCAATGATCGCAGCATGAAAATGAAACTAATAACATTCAGTAGCACAATCATCAAAAGCCCAATAGTGACACTTAATCTTGATACCCCTTCTACACGTTTGAAACATTTCTTGATTAGGTGAATGCCTTCCGGATTGTAATGGAAAGGGGAAAACAAATGTAATAGACCGTATAATACAGCATAAACAACGACTCCGATCAATGAAAGCGGAATCTTCCAATTCAAGCTAGCATAGCCAATTCCTCGAATAATCTGTAAACTTTCTAAAATATATAGTAATGATATAAATGAAATAAAAGCTAAAAAAACTGCCAAAGCATCAGCACTGTAATTCCATGTCCTGATCCTTTTGGCATAAAGTTTTCGAACTAGAATTTTATATTCAATCCAATATCTGAGCATTTTACTTTCCTTGTTACAAATCGAATTTTTATTAACGACTTCAAGTACATCCCCCACGCTAGCGCGCGTTTCTAACGCGTGCTTCACTTCAACTTAGTTTCCAACCTTACTCTTTCCAGCAAGCAATTTATTCAATTCTTCCCCCAGCGTTGATACATTTTAATCGCCACCCCAAATTGTAAAACAAACACTATCACCATTTCTCTTGACATATAGAACATTTGAGCCACCCTCTTTTAAAATAGAGTCCCCGACTTGAATATATGAACAGAAATTATTTGACTCTCCTTCACACGGCTCAGTCAGTGGATGAAACCTTATCTCTTCATAATTAGCAGTCGTAATATAAGTCGTGCAGTGAGACTTGAAGAATCTGTTGATACGTACTTTTAAGTTGCTCGAATCAGTCACCAACTCATACCTTTCGGCAAGGTTGGCGGCCCGTTCACTTTTGTTTATTGTATCTGTATAAATCAAATAAGCAGTTACAAGTACAAGAACTACGATCACAATGATATGTGGCAAACTTAATTTACTAATCTTCAAAATAATTTGTAGTTGTCACTAGCAAAAAGCAGAAATTGAAGGAAACTCCAACTAGCGCAAATTTTCATCTAGCTTCTTTTCCAACAAGCAATTTATTCAATTCTTCAGAATAAGCAATTCCGGGCTGAGTGAGTGATGTTTAGTTTTGGGCTAGGGAGAGGCACGAGCTGAAAGCTCGCGCCAGTGGGTGAGAAGTGTTCCCAATTAATTCCCTCCAGAAGATGTGACTTTCCTGATCCATTAATACCTGTAAGAACAACGAAATCTGGTAATTCAGTATTAGATAAATTTTGAATGGATTTGTAAGGCTTAATTAACTTCAATTGCATAGTAAATATTTAAATATAATAAGAGTGCGACATAAGAGCAATCCTTCATAAAGCACATTTCCAGCCAACGCTAGCGAGCGTTTTTCAGGCGTGCTTAAATTTAGAGAGTAGTCTTATCTTGCTTAAAGGGCAATTTATCTAATTCTCAACACTCCCAGTTCTCAACGTTGATAGAATTGATTTTTCATCAACAAAATCACTCTAAGCATCCCTGTTTCAGCTCGCTACAGAGAGGCATAAAACTTGTGTCGCAGCGACCAACCAAAATATACAGATCAATGAAAAAACTTGCCTTACTCTCAGCACTCATCTTGCTCTCCACTTTTGCATTCTCTCAAGACAATGACTCAACAGCGACCAAAGAAAACCAAAGCTACAGTGATCGTATTCCTTCCGCTGGTAGTGTCCTGGTGGAGGCTCGGGTTGGATTCTCTACATTTCAGCAGAAAGGCCAAACTGATGACACCGAATACCGATTCACACTAGACCTTGGCACCTCAGGCCAATACTTTCTGGACCAGAACTGGTCGGTTGGCCTGGGGCTAGGCTTTTCAACGAGAACTTCAGTACGATCTTCTGATTTCTTCGCTAACGAAGTAACTTCGACTTCAAAGTCATTCTCTATCGGCCCTGTAGCGCGATACACTTTCGACCCGATAAAAGAAACTCTTCAGCCATTTCTCCAACTCGATATGCCTTATGAATACCGCCACACAGAGTCTAGCACTGGAGACCTCACAGATAACAACCCTCCCAGTCACTCATATGCTTTGAACTTCCGAGGAGGTATTATTTTCTTTCCATTAGACTTTCTGGGAATTCAGCTCACAGGCAGTGCCTTGAGATTTCAATCAACATTTAGGGAGTTGGACGGAGAGAAACACACTGAAAATATTTTAGACCTTGACCTGATGCGAAAAAACTGGCAGCTTGGAGTGTGTTTTGTTTTTTAGCATTTCAGACTCAATGATCAAAGAGTATTAGCTAGTTTAACAATAAAAACGGGCTAACACAGAAAGCAATTAGAAACACCAAGATATAGGCTAAATAATAAAACCTTTTCGGATACACCTCTGTCATAAAATCTCTGCCTTTTATGTATCCCTTATCAATATTTAAAATTCGAAAGTGCCTGACATACAGTATCAGAAGTACTGCAATATGAAAGACCACAATCTTTAAAGCAGTGAACTGAATTCCCTCCCCCAGGTCGAAATTCACGAATAATTCATTAATCAAATAGAAATGAAGAAACAATAATGTAGTCATTTCCGATAGCGAATAAACTCCAGCAATCTTCTGCTTGTCATTCTTTGAGTACCAAAAATAGATAACATTGTGAACTTTGTCTATGATCATTCTCTTTCAAGAGGTTCTACACATTTATTTACTTCCCCAGCTAACGTAGGTATTCAACGTGTGCTGTTATCGAGTACTTACTTTAAAACATTTCAACAATCACTCTCTCGTTGTGTCCATGGATCTACAAATTTAGTTTCACTACCGAATACCTCTTCTGACCTGACAGGGGGAAACACCAAGTAGTAACTATCATCGACTTTAGTGTATTCAAACTTTAGAACAGTGCAAAACTTGCCCTTACCGTGATCCACACTAATCGAGAATGTATTCTCTGAAATCTCATCAACTTTCACCTTATCCGCCAAAACGGAATTGACTGTGACATCATCGGCAATAGTTCGATTGCTGTACCTTGACAGACCCTCCATATTAATCAAGCTCTCACAAACTTGTGAAACAAATTGTTCCTTTGCATCTTCCTGGCCATAGGCAAGGTTCACAAAGATTAAAAAGCCAAATACCAATACTATCCTCATCTTAAAATTTCTTTAATTAATAAAAACCCGCTAAATGCCAGCATGATCTGAAAGCTCGCGCCAGCGGGGGGCGACAATCCAAACTATAATTAGCACCTTTTGGTTTGAGATATCCATGGGTCAATTATCACCTTATCAATTTGAGGAACGTGTTTGCTTTCACCTGGCTCTATGAACCAGCGACCATCGTCATTTCGGTACACCTTAATAATCAATTCGCGACAACGAGCACCCTTGCTAGTATCAATTAACACCCTAAATTCTCTTGTAGAAGGAGTCCTCTCCACTTCATATCCAAAAATCATATAGAAGTTAACCATGAACTCATCAGAATCAATCTGTTCAGGCTCGAAATAAACCTTAAGATCATTGCCTTCTTCCATATCCGTCATGAAACTTTCAACTAGCCCTTGCGAAGTCTGTGGAAAGAGTTTTTCAGGAACTAGCATTGTCAATGCACATGTAACTATTATCAGAAGCATTTTCATAAAAACAACATTTTGATTAACCAATATAGTATCAAACCCAACAAGAATAAAATAACAACAAAATGATACTTAACATCCCATTCTGAGTACGCAATACATCTTCCTCGTTCTCGGTCTATATACACCCTTATTCTATCACCAGTCTTGAGGTTGAGTTTGTTCGCTCTTTTACAAGTCATAGGTAGATTATATTCTTTTCCCATGTAATGAATATAGGGCCCTTTACCTTTTATTCCACCCCATTGGTCACAGTCAATTCTCGAAATAGTGGCATAGTCAAGATTTTCAGGTTGAATTACCAAGTATTTATTTTTAATTGTCAGCACCAAAGCATAAATCAAGACAATGGTCACCGTCCCAATAAAGCCAAAGAACAAAATTAACTTCCAAAGATTACTCATAAAACTATTGCAGGAGACCACTTCTAACTCGCTTCATTACGAGATATAAACCTCCAAGAATTATTAATTTCCAAAGAAAGAAATATTCGCTTAGAACTGCTGACTCGAATCCCTTCATTAATTTCACCCACTTAAGAACAAGCTCCCGGTCCCAACCGTTTAAGTGAATAGCTTTGAAGAGATATCTGCTCATACTCGTTTTACTCGCTGCCGGTTTTGCCGCTTTGGGCCAGTCTGATTCCGATTGCCCCCGCAGAGGCGAAATCCCTTTTAAGGAAGGCGAGCGACTGGCTTACGAGCTTTCCTACAACTGGGGATTGCTGTGGGTGGATGCAGGCTACATTATTTTCACGGTGAACGATACGCTGGTGGACAACGAGAAGCTCTACAACTTTAAAGCCTACGGAAGTTCGTACCGCTCGTGGGACTGGTTTTACAAGGTGCGCTCCACCTATCAGTCGTGGGCTACAACTGATCTCAACTCCCGCGAATTTCATCGAAAAGGAAAAGAAGGCAGCAATTTCTACGACCGGGAATACAAAATGTCGAACGACACTGCACGGTACGTGAAAGTGGACAAAAAGGGAAATGTAGAGTCTAAAGTTTTTGGTCTGCCGAGCTGCCCGTTTGATGTGATCACGGCCATCTACTATTGCCGCACTATCGATTTTTCAACTTTCAAAAAAGGTGACAAAATTCCGTTTAACCTGATTCTTGACGGCAGCTACTTCGGTTCCTACCTGCGCTACATGGGTAAAGAAAAATGGACGGATCCCAACACCGATGTGGAATACGATTGCATCGTTTTTAAGCCTTACCTCATCGAAGGAACGGTCTTCGACAACGGAGAAAAAATGACGGTGTACGTCACCGATGATGAACATAAAATCCCCGTCTACATCGAGACAGAACTCGTTGTAGGAAAAGGAAAGGTTTTCTTAACGGGGACGAGTGGGTTGAAGTGACTCAGGTTGATCTGAAAATTCAGATGCTGAGAACTGTTTCACCATCCAATTTCTATAACCATCTGTTTTTTTATTTGCCTTTTTTACTTTTTGGCTTGAACCAAAAAGAAAGAAAAAGTTCAAGGCTGCACCTGAATTTGAATTTTTGTCTTCATCAAAACTAAAGTTCGGCCGGGTGATCTCCTGTGAGCTTCCCGGTCTCACTAAGTTTTGATTTTGAAAAAATCCTGCATTCAGCTGAGGCCGATCCTCGCAACAGCCAAGGTCCTTACTTTTGGAACATTGACAACGCTATCTAGTCTCTTAGCCTCGTGTAATCAAATCGAAGGCAAGATAGAGTAGAGTGATTTACTTCAAAACTCCATCAATCGCCTTGGCGAGGTCGCGGTCTTTTTGAGTGATTTTTCCGCCTTCATCATGGGTACTGAGTTCGATTAGCACCTTGTTGTACTCGTTTTGCCAGGTTGGGTGGTGCTCCGCCTTTTCTGCAAGTAGCGCCACGCGAGCCATAAAACCAAAGGCTTCCTGAAAGTTCTCAAATTCGAATTCTCTGACGAGTTTGTCTTGTTTTTCTTTCCACATAAGATTTTGCTGTTTTCTTTACCAACAGTTGGGAATCGATAACGTTTCATACTTTTACCTCTTCGCTAAAAACACAGCCCATGATACCTTTCTCGCCACCACGGATGGACGACAAAATTGTTGAAGCCGTAACCGACACACTTCGCTCGGGATGGATCACTACCGGACCGAAAACCAAGACTTTCGAAAAGGAAATCACCGAATACTGCGGCAACAAAAAAACCATTTGCCTCAGCGCCTGGACAACTGCTGCCGAGCTCTTGCTCCGCTGGTTTGGCGTGGGCAAAGGCGATGAAGTGATCATTCCGGCTTACACCTACGCAGCTACTGCGAACGTGGTGATCCACACCGGAGCCACGCCCGTGATGGTGGATATCAACCCAAATGATTTTAATATCAGCACCGAGGCTGTGCGAAAGGCGATCACATCAAAAACAAAAGTGATCATGCCAGTGGACATCGGTGGCTTCCCGTGCGATTATGAAGCACTGATGGAAATGGTGAAGAGCGATGATGTGAAATCGAAATTTGAAGCCAACACCGAAGAACAAAAAATGCTCGGTCGCATTCTCGTTTTTGCCGATGCAGCCCACTCTTTTGGGGCGCGACTTTCAGGAAAGGTTTCCGGCTCATTTGCCGATGTCAGCGGGTTCTCATTCCACGCGGTGAAAAACCTCACCACGGCTGAGGGTGGAGCACTGGCTTTAAATTTGCCCGAGCCATTCGACCACGAAGAGATCTACAAGCAGCTTAACATCAAGTCGCTGCACGGGCAAACCAAAGACGCACTGGCGAAATCGCAAGTGGGCAACTGGAAATACGACATTGTGGAAGCTGGCTACAAGTGCAACATGACCGACATCCAGGCGGCCATCGGACTAACCGAACTGAGACGCTACGACAGCGAATCGCTCCCTCGAAGAAAAGCCATTTTCGACCTTTACGACCAGGGCTTTGAAAACGATGAGCGATTCATTCGTCCTGTTCACACCACCGAAGAGAAAACATCTTCTTACCACCTCTACTCTCTTCGAATTGCCGGAATCAACGAAACGCAAAGGGATGAAATCATTCAAAATATTTTCGAGGCCGGAGTTTCGGTGAACGTCCACTTTGTGCCTCTTCCGCTTTTCAGCTTTTACCAGTCGCTGGGCTACAAAATGGAAGATTATCCAAATGCCTACAAGCAATTTTCTCACGTGATTTCTCTGCCCGTTTACTTCGACCTGACAGACGCTCAGGTTGCCCAGGTTATTGACGCAGTGAAAAATGCTACAGAAAAAGTGCTTTCAGCATGAAGCGCTTCTTCGACATAATTTTTTCACTGATCGTGCTACTCGTTTTATTGCCGATCTTTTTGCTGCTGGCCCTGGCCATCGTGATTGACAGTCCGGGTGGGCCGTTCTACAAACAGGAACGCATTGGCAAAGGAGGCGTTCCTTTTTATCTCTTGAAATTTCGCAGCATGCACCCTTATGCCGACAAACGCGGAAAATTGACTGTAGGAACGAGAGATCCGAGAATCACTCGCATGGGCCGATTCATCCGCAAATACAAACTGGATGAGTTTCCGCAACTTGTCAACGTTATTAAAGGAGAAATGAGCATTGTGGGACCGCGACCAGAAGTAGCAAAATACGTTGATCTCTACACTAACGAGCAGCGAAGAGTGCTCACCGTTCGACCGGGACTGACGGATTACGCTTCGCTAAAATATTTTGACGAAAATGATTTGCTGGCAAAAGCCGAAGATCCAGAGAAAGAGTACATCGAAGTGATTATGCCTGCAAAGCTCAAGCTCAACCTCGAGTACATCGAAAAAAAGAGCCTGGCCACAGATCTGAAGATTATTTTTAAGACGCTTGGAAGGATTGTTGGTGGATAGTTTTTGAGGTGTACCTTAGGTCTTTCGAGTAAAGTAAACGAACTGACAAGAAGCAATCTACGCACAGTGTCTCGACTCCGCTCGACAACCGGCCTGCCCTCAACTTAGTACAAGCGGTTATAGGCAACATCAAAGAAGATTAGATTATCGGAGAAGCTAGTCAATTACTCCACCTCTTCAAAAGTAGCCATGAAGCGACATTGCCAGCAATCGAGCTCAATCTTTTTGATAAACACCAACAGCGCTGGTTTTTGTTGTTCAGTAAAATAGGTTTCAAAACGCGATTCGTAGTAAGTGCTGTCACTTGAGAGCGTGCAAACCTGCTGCCTCGACAAGTCATTGAGTCGTTCTGAATAATTAATTATCGACTGCCTGAATCGCTCTCGCTGATCGTTTGGGAGCGTCACTAATTCCGTCAAGGAGTTGCGCTCTTCGAGCAAAAAAATATCAGGATCGGGGTTATTAAAAATCGCTTCGTTCACATCGTCCACTGCCTTTTTCACTTCGTCAAAAGCAAACTCCACACTATCGAGCACCTCTTTGTCTTTTCCGCGTGCGAGATTTTTCACCTGGTCTTTTTTGTGCGTAATAGAGCGATCGAGGTTGATATCCAGCTGACGATAGTTCTCCTGAACCGGATTAGTACACGCGCCAAAAGCTGCCATCAAAAAAGCAATTAATAAAATTCGCATGGAATAAATTAAATTTTTGAATGAATATCCCGGCTGAAGACAATTTGCTTTGACTCAACGCTATCTCTCGACTCCGCTCGAGAATCTCCCATCGCACTAGACAGCAGACAGTGAGTAAGCCGTTTGTCGAGCGGAGTCGAGACAAGAGGGGCGAAAGCATAAAAAAATGATTTAGCAATTTCACTTTGAGAATCAACAGCTCAGAATTAAAAAATCGTTGGTTACAAAACTCCCTGAAGCATGCGAAGTTCTTGAACTTTGTCGATTTTTCCTTCTCTCTCAAAAGAAAAGATGAGATTATTTAGCATTCTGTTGATCATGTCTCTGTGAGAGCACGGTTTGAAAAACCGCGGTTGCTGATCGATGTCGATGTGACTTAGAAATTCGTTGATCTCGCTCCGATCGATTATTGCTCCTTCGCTAAATGGATCGATATAAAACAAAATGCCATTATCGTGATCCACCTCGTCTGTGTGAAAGCCAATTCCAAATTCATCGAGGTAGCACATCACAAAATGATTGGGAAGGTTCACTCCAAAAATTGGGACTTCCAGTCGGTTTGCCAACACCTGATAGATGATCGAAAGCGAAAGTGGATTTCCCGTTCTGCTCTCCAAAACCTGGCCGATGAAAGAGTTACTTGTAGAGGTGTAATCTGCTCTGTTGCCTTTGAAACCGTATTCTTTAAAAAGAATGTGATTGAAAACGCGAACCTTTTCGAATGAAGTCAGATAATCGTTGAGCTCTAGCCAAATGTCCTGACGGATTTTGGAAATCGTGTTTCTGAACTCATCGAGATCAGATGAAGGAAATTGGTAGCGATGGATAATCAAAGCTCCTTCGAGCAAATCGTTATCCTCTTCCTTGTTCCACTTATCAAGATCTTCGTAAACGCTTTTGAAATGAATGCTGTGAATCAGCTGTTCTACCCGAGCCTGAAAAAGCTCACCGTGTGTGTGAAATTCCCAGAAATGCTCGAGATGAGGAATGATCGATTCTCCGTAGTTGAGCAGCTCGCTCCTCACATGAGAATAGATCTTCTCGTCTGGATCTTCGATGAGATTTATGAGAGCACTGAGTTCGTTGGTTAACATTCCGGAGAAGCAATTTGCGTTTACCCAAAAGTAACCGCTAAGAAAACCCAGAAGCTAACCCTGTTGTGTAATTGTTAACAGAGGCGGTTTTAAAAACGCGCCAGCACGTCATCTATCAGGGTTTCTGTAATCTGCTTTGGATTCTTTGAAAACTCCTTTCGATAGCGATTAGCCAGAATCACACACTTCGTACACATTTTGTGACCGAGGGCTGCTCCAAGCGCGTAGAGACCTGCCGTTTCCATTTCGTAATTAGTGATTCTCAACCCCTTGTAGTCAAACTTTCGATACTGCTCAGTCTGGTTTGGATTGCTCAGGGGCAGTCTCAACTGCCGGTTCTGAGGACCATAAAAACCATTTGCCGTAGCTGTTATTCCTGTGAAGGCACGATCTTTCAATTTGTTCACCAGTGTTTCATCTGCAGCCACAAAGTACGGCTTGGCTCTGTGCTTTGGCCATTTCACTTGTTTCAAAAATTCAGTCTGCAGCTCGAGCTCGGCATCGTCAAAGTGCATCTCGTAAGAGTAAGGAACACCATCAAAACCGAAGGCGTATTCCGAAACAACATGGCCTCCAACTGGCATATCTTCATGCATAGCTCCACTGGTGCCAATGCGAACCATTTGGAGCGAAGTGAGCTCCTCTTTTACCTTTCTCGATTCGAGGTCGATATTGACGCAGGCATCCAGTTCGTTCATCACAATGTCGATGTTATCTACCCCAATTCCGGTAGAAACAACAGAGATCCGTTTCTTACCAACTCTTCCGGTGTGAATACAAAACTCCCGGTTCCTGACTTTAACTTCAACCGCATCAAATCTGGATGAAATAGATTCTACCCTTTCCGGGTCACCGACAATGAGCACAAATGGTGCTATTTGCCCTGGCACAACTCCGAGGTGGTAGAGACTACCGTCTGCATTGAGGATTAATTCTGAATCACCGATGGGCTGGCGGCTGTAATTTTCATTTGCCTGCATACTTCAACGATTTTGAGAGTGCGAAAGAAGCCAATCCCACCGCACTAAGCAAGTGGAACGATTAGTAAAAAATGGGATTCCTATGGAAGAGGCTTATTGAGCGTTGGCTCTTCACGCTTAAGAGAGTCGCTCTTTGTGGTTTCCGGAGCAAAGAGATTGAAAAAGGACAGGCAGCTCTTCGAAAGCGAAAATTTGTAAGTTGAGTCACTTTCTAACTCGATGCCTTTGCGTTCATTTGTTTCAATCTTGTTACTTTCACCGGCAATCGCTGCCGAAGAGAGTGACACTGTGAATAGAACCAGCAGACCGAACTTTTTCATAACAAAGAATTTTTAAGCAATGGAAAAGTATGAAAAAGGCTTGATTAAAGGTCGAATTAACTGAATTTAACATGAAAAAATTCGAGAGAGCGCGGATTCTCAACGCTTTATTTTTTACGGTGATCTACCTGTTGATCTGCTGGACACTTTTTCTGAGCGATGAGTGGATGGGCACAGATTTCAAGCATCAGTTTGGAATGCGCCCCTGGTCGTTGGAAGGTCTGCTTGGCATTATTGGCCACCCTTTTCTCCACGGATCCTACGATCACATTTGGCAGAACACACTGGCTTTTGCCGTGCTCAACATGTTTCTTTTTTATTTCTATCGGCAGATCGCTCTGAAAGTCTTCTTCATCATTTTCTTCGGTACCGGTGTTTTACTTTGGCTAATGGGCCAGCCGGGCAGTAACCACATTGGTGCCAGCGGTGTGATCTACGGACTGGCCGCTTTTCTCTTTTTCAGTGGAATTTTTAGAAACAATGAAAACCTGCTTCGGGTGGCGCTCGTTGTCGCTTTTGCCTACGGCAGCATGTTTTGGTACATCTTCCCTATCAAACCAAACATGTCGTGGGAAGGTCACCTCTCGGGAGCCATGATAGGAGTCATTTTCGCCTATTTCTACAAAGGCGAAGGACCTAAACGAAAAAAGTACAACTGGGAGATTGAAGAAGAAATTGAAGAGAAACGCGCTGAGATGCTGAAAGATGCTGAAGATTTTAGTCAGTACCACGGCACCGAAAATTTCACGATTCACTACACCTTTAAACCGACTCCCAAAAAGGAAGACGAAAAGAAGGACAAGCCTGAAAACAAAAAGCCTCCGGAAAATTCCGAAGGCTGATTGATATTTTTAAGAAAGCAGGAAAATATTCGAACCCGCTGGATTCGCTGTCAGACAAATTTAGTGTTAAGGTATGGCTGAGTTAGAATGTTCGAGAGCAAGGCCTGCGAAGTTTTTAAAATCAAGGAGTTCACTTTGGTGAATGACTGTTTTCAAAACAAGCATAACGCAGCTCTCGGTCTTTATAACCAGCCACTAGCTGTTGAGCATGACCGGCATCACCAACATCAGAATATCCTCACCTTCATCCTCGCCTTCTTCAGGAAGGATAATTCCCGCGCGATTTGGAGCAGAAAGTTCCATAATAATGTTGTCGGAACTGATATTTCCGAGCATGTCCATGATGAATTTTGAGTTGAACCCGATTTCCATGTCTTCGCCCTCAAAGCTGCAAGTGAGTCGCTCGTTGGCTTCATTTGCAAAATCGAGATCTTCAGCAGAAATGGTCAGTTCACTTCCGTTGATTTTTAGCCTCACCTGGTGAGTGGTTTTGTTGGCAAAAATCGAAACCCTTTTGATCGAGTTGAGCAGGTCCTGACGACCAATTGTGAGTTTGTTTGGGTTTTCGTTTGGAATAACCGCATTGTAGTTTGGATACTTTCCTTCGATCAGGCGACACATCAGCGAGATGTTGTCGAAAGTGAAGTAAGCATTTGAGTCGGTGTAGTTGAGAACAACTTTAGACTCAGCATTGGCTACAATGTTTTTCAGCAGATTAAGCGGCTTTTTTGGCACAATGAAAGATGCACCGCCACCAGCAGAAAGATCGGTTCTGGTGTAGCGAACCAGCCTGTGGGCATCGGTAGCTACAAATTTTATTGAGTCAGAATCGAGTTCGAAGAAAATCCCAGACATCACCGGTCTCAGGTCATCTACACCCGTAGCAAAAATTGTTTTGTTAATGGCCTGCGCCAGAACATCTCCATCCAGCTCAATTGAAGAACTGTCATCAATTTCCGGAGCCTTCGGAAACTCGTCTCCATTGTAACCGGAGAGCTTGTATTTACCAAAGTCCGAAGAAATCTCCACCATAAAGGTCTTCTCGTCAACCGTAAAAGTGAGCGGCTGCTCGGGAAATGCCTTCAAAGTGTCGAGGAGCATTCTTGCCGGAATAGCAATCAAACCGTCTTCTTTGGCTTCGATCGCCATTTTTGTGGTCATGGTTGTTTCCAGATCCGAAGCTGCAATCGTCAACTGAGAATCCTTAATCTCAAACAAAAAGTTGTCTAGAATTGGAAGCGTATTGCTGGAGTTCAAAACTCCGCTAAGCGTTTGCAGTTGCTTGAGGAGCGAGTTGCTGTTAACTAAAAATTTCATTGTTCTTTTCTTCTCGTTATCGCAAGTGGTTTTATCTGAGGTTTTATTTTACTGCCTGAGTAAAAATCAACCAACTTCAAAAAGGATAAAAGCCTTTGCGCTGGTGGATGGCAAATATACTTTTTCACCTTAAAAATCCCCAAATCAAAAGTCAGGATATATCAACAGCTGACCATTTGCTGTTCACTTTTTTCCCGGCAGCTAAAGTTAACTCTTAAAAACGCTTTGACAAGGTTCCGAATCAGGCTTTTCCGGATCCATTCAGCTCTCCTTTATTTTTTTAACTTATAAGGCAGCGCCCTAAAGAAAAGCTCTATAGGGCAACGAAATCAAAAAATCTAGTTTTGAGATTTGTTCAAAAATGCCTCAAGTGCAACCGAGAAAACGATTATGCAAACTATGCCTGTCATTGCGATCAACCAACCTGGTACAAACAGTACCGTTTGATGGACATGGTTTATCGCCTCAAAAAGAATGAAAAGGCGAGCGCTATCGAATCTCTTTTAATATTTGACCTCGAAAGTACTCAGGGAATTCTTCAATACTATTTCACACCCTATCGACACCATGCCGATGACGTCAATCTGAAAATCGGATGCACTCCATTCGAGAAACTCGAGAAATTGGGCAAACAGTGGGGCACAACCATTTTCGCTAAAGACGAAGGAGCCAATCCGAGTGGCTGTTTTAAAGATCGCGAAACCTTAATGACAGCGCTTCACAGCCGCTCTATCGGAAAGGAAAAAGCCGTGATTTACTCTTCGGGTAATGCGGCAGCTTCAGCGGCACTTTTCGCAGCTCATCTCCGCTTCAAACTGGTGACGTGCGTTGCAGGAGACACATATCCCGAAAAAGTGGAATACATCAGAAATCTCGGCTCGGACGTGATACGCATTGGAGATGACAAAACCAACTACGAATCGGGCTATCGGTTATTTGCCGAGCTCAATTCCAGAGATTTTTTCGTAGAAAATAATTTTGACAATTGGTCGGTGCGCAATCCCTTTCGCACACTGGGAGACAAAACCATGGCCATTGAGATTGTAAAACAATTTTCAAAAGAACAGAATGCAGATTGGCTCGTCCCCGA
Source organism: Halocola ammonii (assembly GCF_049334165.1). Classification (NCBI taxonomy): domain Bacteria; kingdom Pseudomonadati; phylum Bacteroidota; class Flavobacteriia; order Flavobacteriales; family Halocolacceae; genus Halocola; species Halocola ammonii. Next base: position 6,589 of record NZ_JBEGHD010000017.1, on the reverse strand, counting down.
TTTGGTGGTTGTACCCACAGGAAACGGAAGTTGTCTTGCAGGCATTTGGCGAGGCTTCAAAGAGCTCAAGAAACTTGGTCTGATTGAAGAATTGCCTACCATGGTTTCGGCAGGAATAAAAAACGCGTCCCCGGTTTTTCAGGCCTTCGAAAAAAATATGATTCACAAACCCGCTGTATGTGATCTCGCCAAGGTTGATCAAAATGATTTGGAAATCGGTAGTATTATTTTGGCCGAAGAAGGCTACGACAGTGTCGAAGCCACAAAAGCACTTATCGAGTCGGAAGGAAGAGCTGTGGAAGTTACCAAGGATGATATCAGGGAAGTGCTCAAAGAATTTCTAAGCACAGAAACAGAACTCGTCACAAACCAACAAATGCTGCCCGAACCTGCATCTTTAACTACTCTCGCAGCCATCAGACAAATGACTTTGGACAAAATACTGGACAGCCAATCTAACGCTGTGGCAATAATCACTGGACATGGCGCCAAAGCCCAACAAATGCTTGAAAAGCTTCTCGAAGGCGAGAATAACCTGAAAGAAACGATGCGTAGCGCCATACCACGAGAGTCGCATGTAAGAATCAAAGACTTTGAACATAAAAAAGGAAGACTGATTGAGGTGGGTAAAGATATCCGGGAACTGGAAAATGCATTTGAACAACTCAATAAATCACTGACCAAAACGACATGAAAACTTTTACTCAAAGAAATGAAACTGACAAACTTAAAACTGTGATAATCGGCCGATGGGAAGGATACAGAAAGGTTGACGCATACACCGAAATCGTGAATGCTGATCAGGAAAAAGGTCTTCCAAAAATAGATCAGCTCAAATCTGAGTTTGAGGGATTTCACAAGGCTCTTGAAGACGAAGGTGTTGAAGTTCGCACACCACACTACGTAGGCAAATTCGTTTACGATCAGCTAACTCCGCGCGATATTGCCGTAACGATTGACGACAAGTTGATTTTATGCAATATGGTGAAGAAAAGCAGGCGCTATGAAAGTGCTGGCATCTTTCCGTTGATCGAAGATTTTTCCGGGGACGAACCTGACGTGCTTCTTCCTCCTTCAGGTTGTTTTTTGGAAGGTGGCGATATCATGATTGATAAAGGAAGAATCCTCGTTGGCATCAGTCAGAGAAGTAATCTGGATGGATTTGAATGGCTGCGAGATCAATTTGGTGAAAAATACGAGGTGCATGCAGTGCAAACCACCAAGCCGGAAAAAGGGGAAAACGTGCTTCATCTCGATTGCACTTTCAATCCAGTTGGGAAGGAGCATGCTCTCATCTATCCGGAAGGTTTTGCTGAAATTCCACCTTATATCCAGGACACTTATTCCTTCATTACTGTCAACCGGGTTGAGCAACAGGCGCTCGCTACCAATGTGCTTTCGGTGGATCAGCAAACGGTAATTGCCAGATCGCACCCAGACTGTAGGCGGGTAAATCAAAAAATGCGAGAGATAGGTATTAGAGTAATCGAAATTGATTTTGACGGAGCTCCAAAAACAGGTGGCTCTTTCAGATGTTGCACCATGCCACTGGTTCGCCAATAGCGGCTACATCGGGTCGACATCAATGACAACCTGTACTTGCTTGAAATCCGGTTGCGCTTTAAACGCTATTATTTTCTCATTGAGCATTTCCTTGAACTTTGCCGGTGAAGCATCACGCTCGAGCTTGAGCTTTATCTCAAATAAATACTTGTTGTAGATTCTGGAAACGTAGGGCATTTCAGGACCCAGCACGCGGTTACCAAAAAGTTTACGAAGATCGTCCGCCATGTAGTTAGCGGCACGCTCAATCAGCTGCTTGTCGCGGTGCTTTAGCGTCAGATAAATCAGTCGGTAAAAAGGCGGATAGTAATAACTCTTCCTTTCAAAGATTTCCTGTCGATACATTTCCTCGTACTGATTGTGCATCACCTGCTGGATAATCCAGTGGTCGGGCGTGTAGGTTTGGATAATCACTTTTCCTCTGTCGCCTTTTCTTCCTGCACGCCCAGCAACTTGCGCCATCAGTTGATAGGACCTTTCAAAGGACCTGAAGTCAGGAAAGTTGAGCATCTGATCGGCATTTAAAATTCCTACCAGCCTCACATTATCGAAATCGAGACCCTTGGTTACCATCTGCGTTCCAACCAGGATATCGATCTTTCCTTCTTCGAAATCGAAGATGAGATTTTGATAGGCATTTTTAGACCGCGTAGTATCGAGATCCATTCGGGCAATTTTAGCCTTTGGCAAAAAAGTCGAGAGCTCCTCCTCGATCTTTTCAGTTCCAAAACCGAGCATTTTCAGGTCACTGCTTCCACAAGCATCGCATGTTGTTGGTGGGTTGGTGCTGTAGCCACAATAGTGGCATTTCAAACTGTGAGAATACTTGTGGTAAGTGAGGCTTACATCGCAACGCGTGCAGTTAGGAACCCAGCCGCAGATGTTGCATTGCCAGAGCGGTGCGTAGCCGCGCCTGTTTTGAAATAAAATGATTTGCCCGTTTTCCTTGAGCACTTCTTCCATTTCCCTGAGCAGGTAGCTCGTAAAAATGGATTTCATGGTTTTGCTCTTCATTTCCATGCGAATATCCGCACAGTGAATCTCGGGCATCTGAATGCCACCGAATCGCTTTGTCAACTTCACCAGACCGTATCGTTCGTGCTCCGCATTCCAAAAAGATTCTATGGATGGAGTAGCGGACCCTAGCAGCACTTTCGCCTTGTGAATCTTCGCCAAAACTATGGCCATGTCACGGGCGTTGTAGCGAGGAGCCGGGTCGAACTGCTTGTAAGACGACTCGTGCTCTTCGTCAACTATCACCAGACCGAGTTTTTTAAAAGGTAAAAACAAAGCAGACCTTGGTCCTATCACGATGTCGTACTTACCGTTGCCGGACTTGAGGACATCGTTCCAAACCTCTACCCTTTCGTTCTGATTGAAACGCGAATGGTACACGCCAATGCGGGTTCCAAAAAACCTGCGCAAGCGGTTAATGAGCTGAGTGGTGAGAGCAATTTCAGGGAGCAAAAACAAAACCTGCTCGCCCTTTTTCAGGTGCTCTTCAATCAGTTTCACATAAACTTCAGTCTTTCCCGAGGAGGTCACTCCATGGAATAGCGTGACATCTTTATCTTCAAAATGCTTTTCAATTTCTTCGAGAGCTCCTTGCTGATCGTCACTCAAACCAAACGATGCCTGAACATTTTCAGCTCCGTCATCGATTCGCCCCACCTGCACTCCTTCAATTTGAAAAACATCCTTTTTGACCAGCGCATTCACCAGACTTGCATTTCCATCAACGCTCTTCTGAAGATCCAATTTCTTCACAGGTTGCGGGTCGCCTTCAAAGTGTTTACTCATCTTTAGGTAAGACATGAGCAGCTCCATCTGCTTGGGAGCTCTTTTATCAAGATCATCCAGAATACCACTTAGATTCTCTTCTTCTTTTGCGGTGGGCGAAAGTTTTACGTACTCGACAATCTTTGGTCGGTACTTTCGCTTCATGTCCTCTTCGGTGATCACCACTCCGGCAGCCACCAATTGGTTAACAATCGGTTGCACAGTTTTTTGCCCGAGTATATCGGAGATGTCTTTGAGGGTAAGCGTTTCTTGCACCTGCAGTGCTTCAACAATTATGTAGGCTTTATCGCTGAGATCGTCTACAATCCCGTCCCAGTCGTCATCAATCATCACTTTTGTTTCGCTTGCCAACTTTAGACTACTGGGCAAGGCTGCGTTCATCACTTCTCCTAATGTGCACATGTAATAGCCTGCCATCCATTCCCATAGTCGAAACTGCGATTCATGAACCACGGGTCTTTCATCGAGCAACGACTCCACGTACTTCGCCTGATATTTAGCCGGAGCCTGGTTGTGAATTTTTCGGATGAGGGCTGTGTAAAGTTTGCTTTTGCCGAGCTGTACCACGATCCTCTGCCCCACAAGTACTTCGTTTTCGATCTCTCGCGGAACGCGATAAGTGAGCAAATTTGGAATTGCCAGCGGGACTACTACGTCTACAAAAGTTGTTTGATCTGCCATCTTAGAGAAAGCAAATTGAATGATTTTTTTGGATTACACAAGGTAGGTTTGCAAACAAAAAAAGCCTCCGAAAGCAATGCTTCCGGAGGCTTTTATTGAGTTATCTATTTAGATGTCCCTACTTGCTCACCACGAGGCGAATAGTTTGGGCACCTTTGTCAGATCTCACTTTCACGAGATAGATTCCGCTCTCGAGATCTGAAGTATTGATTTGCTTGCTATAAGTCTCACCAGCTTTTGAGAGACCTTGACTTTGCTGATCGAGGCGGTGACCTGTGAGGTCGAATACTTCGATTACCACTCGCTGAGATGACTTGGTAGTGTATTCTACGTAAGTCATGTTGCGTGATGGGTTCGGAGCAAGTCCACCAATGTGGATTTCACCTTTTTCAGCTTCATAAACAGAGTCTCCAAGTTGTGGATCCTGCGCTGGATCGTCTTCTTCGAGGTCTTCGAAAGAAATTGTCTGGCTCACAGTAGTAACATTGCCTGAGCAATCTTCAGCTGTCCATGTGCGAACGATCTCGTACTCTGGGCAGCAATCCAATCCAAATGCAAAGTCACCTGCACCTTCAACTTCTCCTTCGAATGATGGTCCGTTGAGGAATCCATCATAGTAGAACCAACCACCGATTCCGTAATCAGGAGTGCGGTTATCCGCTGCCTGACCTTCCTGGAATCCGAAGTACAAGTTAGATGGTGCGTGAGACAGGTTCAGGAATGATCCTGCGTAGTCACCAACACCAGTGAGTGTTGCTGAGTCGCTGTTCATGATGTAGTAAGTCCAATCTTCATACAACATGTCATCTTCTGCAAACCCGTTGTCATCTTTGTAAGATGTTGGGAATGGTTGTGAAGACCAGCTATCCCAGTCCATTCCGTTTTCGAACCAAACATCGATTTCGAATCCACGGTTTGGCTGAGTAGTAGAGTAAACTGTACCGGTAAGGTGTGCAGATCCATCTGGGTAAGTCACCCAGTTTCCTGTCTGACCTTCAGGGAGCTCATAGTAATCCAGACCGTTTTCGAAGTCCTGCAACCACAATGACCACGCTGGAGAAACTCCTTGCGGATTGTAAGTTCTGCAGTCATCTACAGAACCTTCTGCAGGTGCTTCACCTACAAACTCTTCAGTGTAAGTTACTTCTACGTTGTCATCGCAGTTGTCAACAGCAGTCACTTCCGGTGCTGAAGGTACTTCGTCATCGCAATCGAGAACGAGGTCTTCAGGAGCACCGATAAGCTCTGGGGCTGTCGTGTCTTCAACTGTCACTGTGTAGCTGATTTCAGTTGTGTTTCCACATTCGTCAGCTGCAGTAAGTGTTACTACGCTTACAGAGTTTCCGCACTCATCTTCATCGAGAACCTCGGTAGAAGAAGTTACGGTAGCAGTTCCGCAGTTATCAGTAGCTGTGATGTCTGCAACAGCAGGAACATCGTCAGCGCACTCAACCACTACGTCTTCTACTTCACCGTCAAATTCTGGTGCAGTATTGTCGTAGATGTAGTAGTTGGTTTCTGCACTTGCTGTGTTTCCACACTCATCCGTTGCAGTCCACATTCTTACAACCTGGTAGTTGTTAGGGCAATCACCTTCAATGATAGAATCGTTGAAAGCAACTTCCACTTCACCACAGTTGTCAGTCGCCATTGCCATTTCAGTTGGCAGCTCTTCTTCACAGCTGATTTCGTTGCCTTGAGGCACAGATGTGAAAACTGGAGCTGTTTCGTCAACAACAGTAATGGTTTGTGTATCGATAGAAGTGTTTCCACAATCATCGGTCGCAGTGAATGTGCGTACTATCTGGAAGTTGCTTGGGCAATCTCCGGCAACTGTATCTACTGCAGTCTCAATTGAAACTTCAGAGCAGTTGTCGAATGCCGCAGCTTCACTGTATTCAATTTCCTCATCGCAACTGTATGTTACGTCAGAAGGAACAAATTCGAATACAGGAGCAGTTGTGTCTTCCACGTTGATGGTCCAGGTAGCAACAGTGCTGTTACCACAAGAATCAGTGATTGTCCACGTGCGTTCTATCGTGTAGTTATTAGCGCAATCACCTTCGATGATTTCTTCTCCGTTGTACTCGAGAACTACCTCAGAGCAGTTGTCACTGAATACTACATTGAGACCTTCGTTGGAAGGAACCTGATCGCATTCAACTGTAACATCCTCTGGGAATGATTCGAATACCGGAGCAACCTCATCGATGAGTGTAATTACCTGTACTGCAGTTGAAGCGTTTCCGCATTCGTCAACTGCTGTGAAGGTACGAGTGATGGTTCCGATGCATCCAGTTTCAGCATCAAAATCTTCAATCATTGTAATTTCAACCTCACCGCAGTTGTCTGTAGCTGTGAGTGATGTTTCCATAACATCGTCACAAGCCATTTCGAGTTCTGCATCGTATTCATCGAATACTGGTGCTGTAGTGTCAACAATTGTGATAACCTGAGTTGCTGTTGAAGCGTTTCCGCATTCATCAGTAGCAGTGAACGTGCGAGTAATCACACTTTCCTGTGGGCACTCACCAGCAACAGATTC